>NZ_JAODZS010000040.1:0-37820 GCF_029835375.1 Morganella sp. GD04133
GAGTACTGAGTGGGAGCCTTATTCGACAACAATTAAGCATTTCTTGCTGAAGAACAGTTAGCCGGGTGATATTGCATTAAGCTGATTTTTTCACATCTTCACCGGCAACATATCTATCAAATGCCCGAATTTCACCCGGCCAGCGGTTGCCGCAAATCCTCACCGCCTTTCACCGGGGAAGTATTAAACTCTGCCGGTGAAAGGGGGGTTATGATTTTGTGGTGCCGCGCAGAATAAGGCGGGAAGCGGTAAAGACCTGAAGCGGCTCCTGCCGTCCGTCACGCAGACGTTCAAACAGAAGATTGACACCCTGGCTGCCCATCACCTCGGAGTGAATGCGGACGGTCGACAGTGACGGAATGGTAAATTTGGCAGTCGGGATATCATTGACACTGATAAGGGCGATATCCTCCGGGATAGCGATATGCTGTTCATGCAGCGCCCGCAGTACGCCGATAGCAATGGAGTCAGAGGCGACAAACAGCGCCTTCGGGTAGCTCTCTTTGGTCAGCATCTCTTTCGCCAGCGCATAACCGGACGCGCTGGAGAAATCCCCGCGATAGATATCTTCCCCGCGCACCACACCGCGCAGTGAGCCGTATTCCGTAAAAGCAACCTCGCGGATATCTGCCGCCGCCGGGGAGTCTTGTCCGCCGATAAAACCTATCCGGTCATACCCCTGTGCAATAAAGAAATCAGTCACGGACTGCGCAATGTACGCGAGATCAATATCCACCGCGTCATAATCGCTCTGGCGATCACTGAAATCGATAAAACAGACCGCAGAGCAAAGCGCCTGTACCTCTGTCAGTACCGCACGGGCACCGTGTCCGATCAGCAGCACGCCGTCTGGGCGGGAAACCGTCTCCGGCAGATTGTTTTCATAAGCATGTGTCAGCTCAATACCCAGCCGTTCACTCTGTAATTCAATGCCGTGGCGGATGGAGAGATAGTAAGGATCATTAATTTCCGCTGTTTTCGGATAGCTGTAAACCGCCAGAAAATGCAGTCGCTGTGCCTGACGTTTGCCCGGAGAGTGACGGCGCTGCGCGGAAACGGTGTACTCAAGCTGCTCTGCGATTTCCAGAATACGCAGCTTGGTTTCTTCTTTCACACTGAGTGTCGGATCATCATTCAGCACCCGCGACACGGTCGCGAGTGAGACACCGGCTTGCCGGGCGATATCTTTTAGCGTGGCCATTTTTTTGTTCTTTCTCCTCCGGCCGGGAACTGCGGCAGGGCAACAGGCGTCATTCAGGCAGTAACAGCTGCTTATAGTAGCACAGAAACTTTTAGTAAAAACCATTCAGCGCATCGGTGTAAACGTTTACACAAATCAGATCAGTATCACAGACCCGGACTGTATTCATGGTTAGAATCTTCTCCGTCCTCACGTTATACTTTGGTTTTCTCTGAATACATTACAAAGCCTGAGAGGTATATGTGGAAATTCTTGTCACCGGCGGTATGGGCTATATCGGCAGCCATACCTGCGTACAACTGATGAATGCAGGCATGACACCGGTTATTGTGGATAATCTGTGTAACGCCAACGCGAAAGTTCTGGCGCGGATCACTGCAATTACCGGAAAAGAACCTGTTTTTTATCAGGGGGATATCCGTGATGAAGCCTTTCTTGACAGCGTATTTGCCAAACACCGTATCGATGCGGTAATTCACTTTGCGGGCCTGAAAGCCGTGGGTGAATCCGTGGAAAAACCGGTTGAATATTATGATAACAATATCAACGGCACGCTGGTTCTGCTGCGCAGCATGAAGCGGGCGCAGGTAAAACGGATTATTTTCAGCTCTTCTGCCACCGTCTACGGCGATCCGGCCTGTGTGCCGATCACCGAAGAATCCGCTATCGGCAACACCACAAACCCTTACGGCACCAGTAAATACATGGTTGAACGCATTCTGAGTGATGTGCTGATCGCCGATAATGACTGGTCTGTATCTCTGCTGCGTTATTTCAATCCGGTCGGGGCACATCCGACAGGCACGATGGGCGAAGATCCGAAAGGTATCCCGAATAACCTGACGCCATATATCACTCAGGTTGCTATCGGCCGCCGTGAAAAAGTCAGTATCTATGGAAACGATTACCCTACACCTGACGGTACCGGGGTGCGTGATTACATCCATGTGATGGATCTGGCGGACGGTCATGTTGCGGCACTGAAAACCGTGGCACAGTCTTCCGGGCTGCATATCTATAACCTGGGTACCGGTAAAGGCACCAGTGTGCTGGAAATGATCGCGGCCTTCAGTAAAGCGGCCGGTAAACCGATCCCGTATGCTATCTGCGACCGTCGTCCGGGCGATATCGCTGAGTGCTGGTCCAGTCCGGAAAAAGCCGCCCGCGATATGCAGTGGCGCGCCGTCCGTACTGTTGATGATATGGCGAAGGACGCCTGGCGCTGGCAGCAGAAGAACCCGGAAGGTTACGCAGACTGACGAAAACCGGTAACGCCTGAGGACAATCATCGCTAACCCGTTTCATTGTCAGAGAGAATTGTGTCTATGATGACTTTTGATCCGTCTGATTGCCCTCACCGCCGCTATAACCCGTTAACGGGACAGTGGATTTTAGTCTCTCCTCACCGGGCAAAGCGCCCGTGGCAGGGGAGAGATGAAGTCGCTGATGTGGCAGACTTACCGGCTTATGACCCGGACTGCTTTTTGTGTCCGGGAAATCCCCGGGTAAGCGGTGATATTAATCCTGCTTACACCGGTACTTATGTTTTTCAGAATGATTTCTCCGCGCTGAGACCGCAGCCCTGCACGCAGCCGGAAAACACACATCCGTTATTTCAGACTCAGGCCGTCAGCGGACTGAGCCGCGTGCTCTGTTTTTCTCCCGATCACAGCAAAACCCTGCCGGAACTGCCGGTGGCACAAATCCGTGCGGTCATCGATACCTGGCAGGCGCAGGCAGAGGAACTGGGGGAAAAATACCTCTGGGTGCAACTGTTTGAGAATAAAGGGGAACTGATGGGCTGCTCGCAGCCGCACCCGCACGGTCAGATCTGGGCCGGGGATTTTCTGCCTGATGCCCTGAGCCGCAAGGACGGACTGCTGCGCGACTATTCCCGGCAGCACGGCAGTAACCTGCTGCTGGATTACGCACAGGCAGAGCTGAAAGACGGCAGCCGTATTGTAACGGAAACGGCGCACTGGCTGGCGGTGGTGCCGTACTGGGCGGCGTGGCCGTTTGAAACCATGCTGCTGCCGAAACACCGTGTGATCATCCGGATGGAAGACATGACCGATACGGAGCGGGATGATCTCGCACTGGCACTGAAAAAACTCACCAGCCGCTACGATAACCTGTTCCGCTGCGCTTTCCCGTACTCGATGGGCTGGCATTTTGCGCCGTATTTTCAGCAGGGCGAACCGCTGGATCACTGGCAGTTACATGCGCTCTATTATCCGCCGCTGCTGCGTTCCGCGACCGTGCGCAAATTTATGGTCGGCTATGAAATGCTGGCGGAAAGCCAGCGTGATCTGACACCGGAGCAGGCCGCAAAGCGGCTGCGTGCGGTCAGCTACCACCATTTTAAAACCCCTTTATAATCTGAGGTTTCCGATGAAAACAGTTATCAGCAAGGCACAGAATGCTTTTGAACAGTGCTTCGGCGCATCCCCTGACATGCTGATTCAGGCACCGGGCCGCGTGAATCTGATTGGCGAACACACCGATTATAATGACGGTTTTGTTCTGCCGTGTGCCATTGATTTCGGCACCGTGGCGGCGGCCTCGCGGCGTGAGGATCAGAGGGTCTGCGTGGTGGCGGCGGATTATGATAATGATCGTGATGAGTTTGATCTCTCACAACCGATTGAATACCGCGATAATAAACTGTGGGCGAATTATATCCGCGGCGTGATCAAATACCTGGCGGAACGCGGTTTTGTGTTCGGCGGGATGAATATTGCGGTCAGCGGCAATGTGCCGCAGGGCGCGGGTCTGAGCAGTTCCGCCTCACTGGAGGTGGTGATCGGCCAGACCGTCAAAGTCCTGTATGACTTACCCGTCAGCCGTGAAGTCATTGCCCTGAACGGGCAGCAGGCGGAGAACCAGTTTGTCGGCTGTAACTGCGGCATTATGGATCAGCTGATTTCGGCCTGCGGTGAAGCCGGACACGCACTGCTGATCGACTGCCGCAGCCTGGAAACCCGTGCGGTTGCTATGCCGGAAAACAGCGTGGTAATGATTGTTAACTCCAACAAAAAACGCGGGTTGGTGGACAGCGAATACAACATCCGGCGGCGTCAGTGTGAGGCGGCAGCGGCATTCTTCGGCGTGCCGGCGCTGCGGGATGTGACAATGGCGCAGTTCGCCGCGCATGTTCATGAACTGGATGCGGTGACCGCGAAACGGGCCCGCCATGTGATCAGCGAAAATATCCGTACCCTGGCAGCAGCGGAAGCGCTGAAAGACGGGGACTTACCGCGCCTCAGCCAACTGATGGCGGAATCCCATCACTCCATGCGTGATAATTTTGAAATCACGGTCCCTGAAATCGATGCGCTGGTGGCGATTATCGGTGATGTGATTGGTCTTGAAGGCGGTGTCCGTATGACCGGCGGCGGCTTCGGTGGTTGTGTGGTGGTACTGGTGAAACCGGAACATGTCGCACAGGTTACAGAGGCAATTAACGCACATTACACACCGATCACCGGCCTGACGGCGGATATTTATGTCTGCCGCGCCAGTGACGGTGCCGGTGTGATCCGCTGACCGGAGGTGATATGACACATCTGGATCTGCGCCCGTATGAACGGGCGCTGGCAACAGAACCGGCTGCAGACGGCAGACCGGCGGAGATCGTGGTGCTGACCAACCGCAACGGTATGCGCATCAGTATTGCGGACACCGGCGCGACCTGGCTCAGCTGTGAGCTCCCGCTGGCAGATGGCGTGCGGGATGTGGTGTGCGGCGTGGCGGACAGCGCCGGATTTGCCCGTCAGACCGCCTATTTCGGTGCCACAGTCGGGCGTTTTGCCAACCGGATTACGGGCGGTGGTTTCACCCTGAACGGGCAGTTTTATCCGCTCGCCTGCAATGAAGGTACCACCTGTCTGCATGGCGGTACCGATAACTTCAGCCACCGGCGCTGGCAGATCCGCCGCCGCTCAGCAGATTCCGTGACATTCTCTCTGCAGTCACCGGACGGCGACCAGGGGTTTCCGGGCAATCTCAGCGCAGAAGTTACTTATCAGCTGACGCCGGAAAACGAAGTCCGCCTGATTTACCGGACACAAACAGATAAAGCCTGTCCGGTCAGCCTGACCAATCACGCTTACTTTAACCTTGCCGGTGAAAACAGCGGTGTGAAGGTGACAGAAGGGGAAGTGCAGATCCGGGCAGATAAACGGCTCGGACTGAATACGGAGAACTTACCGGACGGTACACTCTGTCCGGTCGCCGGAACCGTCTTCGATCTGCGCACCCGCAGGGCGCTGTCTCAGGGTTTTATGTCTGAGGCGGCACAACAGCAGACAAAAGGGTTTGATCACGCCTTTGTGCCGGACCCGGCATTGTGTGATGGTAAACAAACTGTTGCGGCGTACTGGTCACCGGCGGGGGATGTGTGTCTGGAAGTGGCGACCACCATGCCCTGCATACAACTTTATACCGGCAATTATCTCGGTGGTCAGCCGGGAAAACACGGTGATTATCAGGATCATGCCGGGCTGGCGCTGGAAACCCAGTATTTCCCGGACGGGCCGAATCACCCGCACTGGCCGGATGCGGTCAGGGGAATTTCAGCGCTGGGAGAACAGCGGGAGAGTGTGACGGTGTACCGGTTTGTGTTTTAAACAAAGGCTCACAACGGTGAGCCTTTGTTGTTTTATCAGACAATACGGACACCGGCAGGCATTACGCGTTCCGGAGCCAGCAGGACGCTTTCTGAGCCGTCATCAGTTTCGGCACACAGCAGCATACATTCAGAGGTTTCGCCGCGCATTTTGGCTTTTTGCAGATTGCACAGCACCACGACCTGCTTATGCAGTAACTCTTCCTCTGTATAATACGGCACGAGGCTGGTGACGGTCTGAAGTGAGCGGTCACCGACATTTATCTGAACAATATAGAGTTTATCGGCATTTTCGTGACGTTTGACATCGGTGATCCGGCCAGTGCGTATCTCCAGTTTAGCGAAATCAGGGTAAGCGACAGTGTCCATAGTAAAATCCAGTAAAATTTTAGTAAAAGATAATAAAAATTAGCAGAGTTACACCGGATGGCAAGTACCGGGATCACAAAACAATAACGGAGCGGTAAATGGCAACCATTAAAGATGTTGCGAAACTGGCGGGAGTCTCAGTGGCAACGGTCTCGCGGGTTATCAATCAGTCACCAAAAGCGGGGGCAGAATCTGTCCGTGCGGTTCAGGCAGCCATGAAGGCGCTGGCTTACCGCCCGAATGCGGCGGCGCGGGCGCTGGTCAGCCAGAGCAGTGATATTGTCGGTGTGCTGGTGGGGGATGTGTCCGATCCGTTTTTCGGTTCTCTGGTTAAAGCGGCGGATGAGGTGGCGCATCAGCACGGAAAACATCTGTTAATCGGCAATGGCTACCACCGGCAGGAAGATGAGCGGCGCGGTATTGAATTACTGATGAACAGCCGCTGTGATGCCTGTGTGATCCATGCCAAGGCGCTGAGTGATGAAGAACTGCGCGGCTATGCGGCGGAAATGCCGTCGATGGTATTTATCAACCGCGTGATCCCGGGACTGGAAAACCGCTGTGTCGCTCTGGATAACCGGCGCGGAACTCAGCTTGCCACACAATATCTGCTGAAACAGGGACATCGCCATATTGCCTGCTTATCATCATCACACACCATTGAAGACAGTGCGCAACGGCTGGCGGGATACAGAGATGCGCTGGCAGAAGCCGGTTGTGAGCTGCCGGAGGCCTACATTGCCGTTGGTGAACCGGTGGCAGAAGGCGGGGAAGCGGCCATGAGTGCGGTGTTGTCTCTTTCACTGCCGGTGACGGCGGTGGTGGCCTACAACGATTTTATGGCAGCCGGGGCGCTGTCGGTGATTGAGGCAAACGGGTTGCGTGCGCCGGAAGACATTTCTGTTATCGGCTTTGATGACAGCATGATCGCACGATATATCCAACCCCGCCTGACCACAATACGCTATCCTGTTGACATGATGGCTCAGACAGCAACACAGCTGGCGCTGGCACTAGCGTCCTCACAGGCGCTGCCGTTTTGTCCGCCGTGTTACACACCGACTCTGGTTCTCCGCCACTCGGTGATGAGCAGATTTTCCTGACGATAATGTGTTAATTTTATTTATCTGTTATCCCTCACTATTTACTTTGGTACTTTGTTAGAAGGCTGCAAATTTATCTGAATTTGCAGCATTTTTTTGTCCTGCGATTTTCATTCCTGCCATTTACCCTCCAGCTGTACTTTCCGGTTTAACGATATCACAGCAATTTATTATCATCATGATAATAATTTTCATTTGCGATCATATTCTCAATGGCATATATCAATGATAGGATTAATCATTCTCATTTAATATTTCAAATAAAAAATATCAATCCAGTCAGGGAATAATATGAACGTCTCATTCAAACGCTCACTGCTTGCTGTTGCTGTTATGTCAGCGGCCACTGCCGCTTATGCTGAAAATAAAGATGACACCATCGTGGTTACCGCGTCCGGTTTTGCGCAGGAAATGCGTGATGCACCGGCGAGTATCACCGTTATCACCAAGGAGCAGTTGCAAAATAAACCGGCTGCCAACCTGATTGACATGGTAAAAGATGTGGAAGGGGTCAGTGTGATCGGCGGCAGCCTGAAGCCGGATATCAGTATCCGTGGCCTGTCCGGGGACTACACTCTGATTATGGTGGACGGTCGTCGTCAGAACAGCCGTGAATCCCGCCCGAACGGCAGCGGCGGTTACGAAGCCGGGTTTATTCCGCCGGTGGAAGCCATTGAGCGTATTGAAGTGATCCGCGGCCCGATGTCCTCCCTGTATGGTTCTGATGCGATGGGCGGCGTGATTAACATCATCACTAAAGCAGTGGCAGATGAATGGCACGGTTCGATGGGTATGGGCGGTATTATTCAGGAAAGTAAAGATTACGGTAACTCCGCAAATACGGATTTCTATGTCTCCGGGCCGCTGATTAAAGATAAGCTGGGATTGCAGGTCTACGGCGGGCTGAACTATCGTCGTGAAGACCATCTTCAGGAAGGTACACCGCGTAAAGATGATAAAAATATCACCGCCAAACTGGCCTTTACGCCGATCGAAGGGCAGAAATTCTTTGCGGAAGTCGGCCGCCGTACACAGGAACACACATCCACTCCGGGGAAATCGATTGCTGATTCTGCCAACTTCGGGACTATTACCAATCAGGCTAAAGATAAGCTGGAAACTAATAATAACCGCAACCACTGGGCATTAACCTGGAAAGGTGACTGGGATGAGATCAACAGCGAACTCAGTGTCTACCAGGAAAATACTATCCGGAAAACCCGTACCGGCACACGTGAGATGGGTAATGAAACATGGAATATGGCTTATGACCATCGTCAACCGGAAATTACGAACACGGTTGTTGATGGAAAAGTCACTGCATTCCTGCCGTCTAATATCCTGACTCTGGGCGGACAATACCAGTACGCCAAACTGAAAGATGATTCCGTCACAGATTCTATCAGCGTTCCTGACGGGAAAGGCGGCACAAAATTACAACCTGTTTACGCCAGCGAATCGGTATCAGTGGATCAAAAAGCTCTGTTTGTAGAAGATGAATTCAGTGTAACTGATGACCTGACGCTGACCGGTGGTCTGCGTATGGACGACCACGAGTTCTACGGTAAGCACTGGAACCCGCGTGCCTATGCCGTCTATAAACTGACGGATGAAATCACCATCAAAGGTGGTGTGGCAAAAGCCTTCCGTGCCCCGACACTGCGTGAACTCAGTCCGAACTTCGGAACGTCCACTCAGGGCGGTAACGCGGTCATGTACGGTAACCGGGATCTGAAACCGGAAACCAGCGTGACGGAAGAATTGGGTATTGCTTATGACCATGAATCCGGATTTTCCGTCAGCGCGACACTGTTTAACACCGAATTTAAAAACAAACTCACCAGCTATCAGGACGGCACAGAGAAAGATCCGATCACCGGCCTGAACAAATTTGTTTACGATAACGTGGGTAAAGCAAATATCCGTGGTGTGGAAATGGCCTCCCGTATTCCGGTGGCAGAAAAATGGAATCTGAACCTGAACTACACTTTCACCGATTCAGAACGTAAGAGTGACGACGAAAAACTCAACGGCAAATCCCTGAAAGGACAACCGCTGGAAATGACACCGCGTCATATGGCAAATGCCAAACTTGACTGGCAGTACCGCCCGGATATGAGTTTCTACACTCAGGCAAATTACACCGGCAAACAGGTCTGGGCAGCACAGCGTAACGGGGCAAAACAGCCGCGTGAACGCAGCGGGATCACCACCCTCGACCTCGGGATGACCTACCAGGTCATGCCAAATGCGCTGCTGAACTTCGCCGTACTGAATATCGCCAACGAGAAAGGGGATGATATCGATACTAACGGGAACTGGCAGATCGATGAAGGGCGCCGGTATTGGGCTAATCTGAAACTGAATTTCTGATTACGCGTCATCCTTCGCCCTGTGGCGGCGTTGGCTGCTCTCAGGAAACCGGGTCACATACCATTGTATGCTCCCTGGTTTCCTTCGGTTGCCGCCCTTGCCACAAGGCGAATGATTTAGCGTAACGCGTCTCTTTGTTCTGTGGTGGCGTTGGCTTCGTTCGGCTACCCCGGTCACATACTGATGTATGCTCCCGGGGATATCCTCACTTTGCCGCATGCCACAAACCGGATGATTTAGCGAATCTGCGTCATCCTCCACTCTGTGGCTGTGTTGGCTGCACTCAGAATTCCGGGTCACATACTGGTGTATGCTCCCCGGAATTCTTCCCTTGCCGCCTTGCCACAGCGCGGATGATTTAGCAGATTGGTTTCTTTTCTGAATTTTATTGTTTTTCTGTTTTTGACAGAGTTGAAGTACACAGGGGATTAACCGGCAAAAAAAGGAAAGCGTAAAGCGCCAGGGATGGCGCGATCCGAGCGGACAGGGATGTGTCAGCGACTTTCCGCTTTGCCGGTTATCCCGCCGCCCGGGTTCGAAAGAGGATGGTCTTATTTTTTCAGGGGATGGCGCGATCCGAATCTGCGTCATCCTCCGGTCTGTGGCAGAATTGTTTTTTTAAGTCAGTCATTCCCGGAGTCAGGATGTGGAAAAAAATAATGGTGATTTGTTGCATGATGGCGGTATCTCCCCTGATGGCGCGGCCCTCGCAGGAAATCACGCCGCTCACTGAAGCGGCACAACAACAGTTCACAATAACGCATCATGAGATGCAGCAGGGTGATCGTCACTACCGCCTCTTTATCGCGCAGCCTAAACAGCCGCAAACGGCGTACACCGTGCTCTATATGCTCGACGGTAACGGTCAGTTTCCGATGATGATTAACCGGCTCAGTGCCGGTAAAACCCGGCCATTGCCGCTGGTGGTGGGGATCGGTTATCCCTCTGATCTGGCTTACCCGAAAACCCGCACCTTTGATTACACACCGCCCGCAACCGGTGAGCAATTTACCGCAGGCGGCGGCGAACTGCCTTTCCGGCAGTTTATCCGTGAACAGGTGATTCCGTGGGTGAGCAGTCACTATCCTGTTAACGACCGCCGCTACTTCTTCGGCCACAGCCTCGGCGGGCTTTTTGTGCTGCGGACAGCCACGGATGAACCCGGTTTATTTACCGATTACATCAGTGCCAGCCCGTCCCTCTGGTGGGGTCATGGCACTTATATGACAGCGGAACGATTTGGTCGCCTCCCGGCGGATATCCGGCTGACCATCACTCAGGGCGGACTGGAAGAAAAACCCGATCTGAGCAAAATGAGTGAAGAACAAAAACACAATCTGTCCGTCCGCTACAGTGATATTACCGCGCGGGAAGTGTGTGAGCAGTTACAACTGCGGGACAAACAGTGTCAGTTCCGGATCTTCCCCGGAAAGTCACACGGCAGTGTTGTCCCCGATGCGCTGGAAACGGTGATTTCTTTATTACCGGCAGATAAGGAAAAATAAGTTATTTTTTTGTTAATTTGCATGTAAAAATACCGAAAATAACAGGGGAAACCCCATATTCCTCTGTTATTTCCTTCCATAACAAAAACTACTCGCAGCCATTAGTTTTTTTGATTTCATTTTTCCCTTACAAGGGGCTATATTCCGCTCCGTTTCAGACATAAATTCACAATCCACTGCTTCTATCAATGACCCGTCATCCACCATTTTGGCGATGAAACAGCCTGAGAAAAAAAGCAGCGTCATGTTTTTTTGATTTTTTTGTTTTAGGTGGAGAAAAGCAGTGAGTCACAGCATCCGCACGCCGCGTCCTGACAGTGTGTTAATCCCTGTCGCCGGTCTGACGTTATTTGCGATTGCATCCGGTTATCTGATGAGCCTGATCCCGTTATCGCTGGATTATTTTGCCATCGGTACCGATTACGCAGGCTGGTTAGCCAGTGCTTACTATATTGGTTTATTACTCGGTTCGATGCTGATTGAGCCGGTGATTGCCCGTATCGGTCACCGCCGTTCCTTTATTCTCTTTGTGCTGGCGCTGGCGGCGACCGTGGCAGTTCTGCCGTTTTATACTGATCTGAGTGCGTGGCTGGCATCCCGGATGCTGGCCGGGGTGGCGGTTGCCGGTATTTTTGTGGTGATTGAATCCTGGCTGCTGATTGGCGATAACCCGGCTGTCCGTGCCAAACGCCTGAGCTTCTACATGACCGCACTGTACGGCGGCACCACCCTGGGTCAGCTGGCGATCGGTGTGTTCGGAACCGCAGGTGTCGTGCCGTTTGCCGTGGTGATGGTGCTGCTGTTTGCTGCGGTATTGCCGCCGCTGTTCTCCAAAGCACAGCCGGTATGTCACGGCGGACATAAAAGCTTATCCCTGAAACAGATCCTGCGTCTGAGTAAACCGGCTATGGTCGGCTGTATGACCTCCGGTATTGTGATGGGCACCATTTACGGGCTGATGCCGCTGGCATTGCAGGAAAAACATTACAACACCGAACAGGTCGGCGGCCTGATGGCGGCGATCATTCTCGGCGGGATGATTATTCAGCCGGTGATCAGCAAATTATCTTCCCGCATGAGTAAAGTATTATTGCTGGCGATGGTCTCTCTCGCCGGGGTATTTGCGATGGGAATGATTTATCTCTCCGGCCACTATCTGGTGATGGTGGTGGCGCTGACGCTGCTGGGAATGTCTTCTTTTGCGCTGTATCCGGTCGCGATCACACTGGCATGTGACACACTCACCGCGAATGTGATTGTGGCGGCAACCCAGGTGATGTTGTTCTGCTACAGCATCGGTTCAGCGGCGGGCCCGCTGGTGGCGGGACAGTTTATGAAACAGCCTGACGGCATCATGAACTTCTTCTTTATTGTGCTGCTCTCCACCGCGATTTATATGCTGTTATCTGCAGTGCGCCGCAAATCACGGATTCTGGCAAGCTGATACCGGCGGAATGAAAAATGCCCTCATTGAGGGCATTTTTGTACATTGGTATTTATTCTGCGGCTTTGGGTTTGTGGACAATATCCGCGTAATGACTTTTATCGTCCGGTTTCGGGTAGACGCGGTAAATGTATTCATCCGGTGTCACTTTGATATTTTCGACCACACGGGTAAACAGCACTTCTCCTTTGTCATTCTTACCGGTCAGCGACCGGGTTTTACCGTCCGCGCTGAAAGACCAGTCGCCTTGTAATTTCAGCTTTCCTTCCGGGGTGTACATCTTAACGGAACCGTCTTTTTCATAGTTGGCCAGGCCAAAGAAGCCTGCCACACTCTCATCGGTGGCCGGAATCGCTTTACCGTCCTGGTCCAGTGCCTCGGTGGTTACCCAGGTTTTGCCAATCAGATAATCAGCAGTATTTCCGGCTTTCTGAGCCGTGGCTGTCAGGGGTTTTACCTGAGCATCCGCCGGCGCCGCCAGCGCTGAAAAGGAATACGCCGCTGCAATAATACCGGCAATCATTGTTATTTTTTTCATGTCACTTCCTCAGGTTGTTCTGTTGACTGTCTTTCTTAGTGATAACAATTCCCGATATCAATAATAAGGGGATTAATCTTATTAGCGTATTTTTTATGTAAGGAAGTATAAAAATAATTAAATTTTATATTCATTTCTGACACATCTCTTTTGAAACCGGCAGAGTGAAATATGGAGAGAAAATGAAGAACTGTGCAGAAATTATGATGAATTGTGCAGGGATTATGATTTCACCGTCAGAAAGGGTAAAACGGATTGTCATATATACCGGCATCGGCAATGATGACGTCAACAGCAAAACAGTGCTTCAGAAAATTAACTCAAAAGGAATATTAATATGAAAAAGATCATTGCAGGTGTTATCGGACTGAGCTTATTAGGTGCGGGTGTTACCGCTGTCGCAGCACCGGCGCCGGTCACTCAGCCGCAACAGAATGGTCAGTATATGAATGGTTATGGCAACTGTGACGGCAACGGTGGTCGTCATATGATGCGCGGTAATCATGACGGACGTGGCCATCATAATAAGCGCGGATACCATAACGGTGGTTACAACCGTGCTCCGGTCTTTCAGTCCGCACTGACCACCGCCACGCCGGGTGAAGCCCTGAAAAAAATGAGCGCGGATGCACCGGCAGTCAGTAAAGACGGCAAACAGTATTTTGTCCGCGCCAGTGTCCGTGATATCAACGGCAACACGCTGTATCAGTCTTCATTATCCACCACAACACCGAAAGAAGCGCTGGCAAAAATGGCGGGTGATGCACCGGCTGCCGCATCCGGTCAGCAGTATTATGTCCGCGCAGGTATTATGGAAATTCTGCCGGTTAATAACGCCGCACAGTAACCGCTGTCATGAACAAGCAAAAATGCCCTCTGATGAGGGCGTTTTTGTCTGCGGATAAAAAACTGTGGCTGTCAGAGTGTCAGCGCGGTTTCCAGCGCCAGCTCAATCATATTGTGCATCGCGTTCTGGCGCTGATCGATGGTCAGTTTACCACCGTTTTTAATATGATCAGAGGTAGTGAGGATCGCCAGTGTCCGCGCCCCCAGCTCTGCCGCGACGGTGTACAGCCCGGCGACTTCCATATCCACCCCGAGAATCCCGTACTGCTCCATCACGGTAAACAGTTCCGGGCGGGTGGTGTAAAACAGATCCGCAGTAAACACATTGCCGGTTTTGACCGGTAACTGCAGACGTTCAGCCGTTTTCACCGCAGATGCCAGCAGGTGCCAGTCTGCCAGTGCCGCCAGATCGTTACCGTAAAAACGGTCACGGTTCACTTTGGAATCGGTACTTGCGCCCATGGCGATCACCACATCCATCAGTGACACATCATCCCGCACTGCGCCACAGGTGCCGATACGGATTAGGTTTTTCACACCAAAATCCTGAATTAACTCATACGCATACATTGAGATTGAAGGGATACCCATGCCGTGGGCCATCACCGAAATTCGTTTGCCTTTGTATTCTCCGGTATAACCCAGCATATTGCGGACGCTGTTTACTTCCCGCGCCTGCGATAAATAATGTTCAGCAATAAACTTGGCGCGCAGGGGATCTCCGGGCATAATGATGGTTTCTGCGAAATCGTTTGCGCTTGCCTGAATTGCAACTGCCATAAAAGCACTCTCCTCTCAATCAAACCGTGTGAAGGGTCGGTATTTGTTGGTCAGCATGTTAACACGGTTTGGTTTTTATGCCGCCGCTGCCGGCGGATTTTTCACTCAGGGTTTTTACCGGATTACACATATGAATACAGCAATCGGCATTCTCGGGATAGTGGTACTGCTGGGAATAGGTTATTTACTGTCTGAAAACCGCCGCGCCATTAATCTGCGCACGGTGGTACTGGCTTTTACTATTGAACTGGCGCTGGGCGGGTTAATTCTTTATTCCCCGGCCGGGCAGCACGTTTTATTTGTGATGGCGGAAGCGGTCACCACGGTGATCAATTTCAATAATGCCGGGACCTCTTTTATTTTCGGCGGCCTGGTCTCTGACAAAATGTTTGCGATTTTCGGCAGCGGCGGGTTTGTTATCGCGCTGCGGGTACTGCCGATCATTGTCTTTTTCTCCGCATTGTCAGCGGTACTTTATTATCTGGGGATTATGCAGATCCTCGTGCGCTGGGTCGGCGGGGCGTTACAGCGTTTGCTGAAAACCAGCCGTGCGGAATCGATGAACTCAGCAGCCAATATTTTTCTTGGTGTGACAGAAGCCCCTTTGCTGGTTAAACCGTATCTCGGCAGCATGACCCGTTCAGAGCTGTTTGCCGTGCTGTGCGGCGGGCTGGCATCTATCGCCGGTACTATGCTGGTGAGCTATGCTTCGCTGGGGGTGAAAATGGAATATCTGCTGGCTGCTTCCTTTATGGCGGCACCGGGCGGGTTACTGTTTGCCAAACTGATGATCCCGGAAACACAGCAGACTGCCGATGAATCCAACGCCAAACCGGTGCAGGAAAACCGTCCGGCGAATATTATTGATGCGGCGGCGGAAGGGGCGATTAACGGCCTGAATATGGCCCTGGCAGTCGGCGCAATGCTGCTGGCGTTTGTCAGCCTGGTGGCATTGTTAAACGGATTGCTCGGTGGTGTCGGCGGCTGGTTCGGCCTGCCGGATCTGAGTATGGAACTGATCCTTGGCTATCTGCTGTCCCCGCTGGCGTGGCTGATGGGCATTCCGTGGAATGAAGCACTGACATCTGGTGCGATTATCGGACAGAAAATTGTTATCAACGAATTTTTTGCCTATGCCAATCTGGCGGAATATCTGAAGGGCAATGAAGTCGTGGCGGCGACCGGCCTGCCGATGACAGAGCGGACACAAATCATCCTCTCGTTTGCACTTTGTGGTTTTGCTAACTTTGGTACTGTGGCGATTGCTATCGGCGGTATCGGCAGTCTGATCCCGAACCGGCGAAAAGAGATTGCCACTCTCGGGATGAAAGCACTGGTCGCCGGGGTGTTATCTAATCTGATGGCAGCTACGATTGCGGGACTGTTTATCGGTGGATAAAGAGTTTGTTATCTGATTTTCCGAAACAATCTGAATGTCAGGTTCATGATAACGGGCAGGCGAACGAAAAGCATGCGAGCCATGGATGGCGAGCCTGAGCGTACAGGGAGGTATTTACAGCGACTTTTCGTTTTGCCCGTTATCATCAGAACCGGAAAGACGGCGCCGTGCTTAACACCACGCCGTCCTGTCCGGGAGATGATTACTTATAATCCCCTTGCAGATAACGGTAAAAAGAGGGATTTACCCACACTTTTTCGCTCGTTACCTGCATCCCGCTTTTCGCTTTACGGATATTTTCCGCCTGTTTTTCCGCATTCTCCGGCAGTGCCATCAAATCCGCCTGATAGTGACCACCGGTCACACGGGTTTCGGTCACCACATCATAACCATCCACCGGGACATAACTGCGGTAAAACGGCTGCCACCAGGCGGAGCGGATCAATCCTTTCTGATCAGCGGTATTTTTCTTGGCGTACTGGTCAATCAGGTTCTGAAAGCGGTTGCGTTCTTCCATTGACGGAAATTCCAGGTCGAGATTATATTCACTGGCGATCGCCACTTTTTTGCCGCTTTTCAGCGTGGTCACCGGATAATCGGCTTCACCCCATTCATCCAGATAGAGAAACGCGGAGGATTTCGGCGTCAGCTGCACTTTCGGATCAAACCCTTCGCGGCGCAGCAGGTAAATCAGCTGGGCGGCGTGATCGATATCATTATGGCCGTAGCGGATCATCCGTGTTTTATCAAAGCCGGATTCTTCGCGGGTATCCACCAGGTTATAGCCGCTGGTATAGCCTTTATCAATAAAGTTATTCAGGGTTTTCAGCGTGTTCGGATCGTTCGGGAATACCGCGGTTTTCCATGTGGTATGCAGGCGCGGCACAATATTTTTATCCGACACATTGCCGAGATAACGGGTGTGATCCTGCTGCTGTGCATCCACAAAAGCCTGAAGCTTAGCACTCTCTGCCGCCGGGTTTTTCAGATCATCCGTTGTCAGCGCACCGATAGTGATCATCAGCGCGTCGAACCGGTTTGCTTCCGGCTGTTGTGTCAGCGCAGCAATCTGTGCCGGGCTGTAGGTCTCAGCCAGTTCGGTCAGCGCGAGTTTTTCGGCGGCCTGTTGTGAGGTCAGCGCCAGAGCGGGGTGTAAACCACTGAAAAAAAACGCAGACAACAACGTGCCGATAAATAACGATTTTTGCATAATTTATCCTGTAAATGCAGCGAACAAACGATTGCATCACCATAGCACAGAGTGGCATTCGGCGTGATAAAGTGTCGTGATTTTTTTACACCGGACAGTGATGAAAAAATGAATGCAGAACCTTGCACAGCGGAGCGGGATAAGTAAGATACGCGGTACGTGATAGTCATCACGGTTTTGGAGAGATTATGAAAGCGCTTTACCGTAAGTTTATCAAAAAAATCGATCAGTTTTCCGCTCTTATCCCGATGCGTTTTTTCTGATCCGGCGTTCCCGTCTCTCTCTGCGCGTCATATGAACGGCGCACTGCACCTGAATAAGCAGCCGCAGCGCCTGCCGGCGGGTAAACAGCGGATGTTGCCAGTGTAACAGGGTGAAATACATGATTTGCCTCCCGGCAGACCAGAGAGAACTGCTGCACAAGCGGCCGGGCATATCTGTCTCCGGCCGCCTGTAACACCTTTTATTTAAATGTCGGCAGCCAGCCGAACACATCCAGAATGACCGTCAGATACACAATTGCACCGCAGACAATCACCAGATTCAGTACCGCGTTGTTACACGGTGAACGGTAAATGGTATCGCCGTCGCTGTAGCGTTTGCGGGAGGCTTTTACCAGGAACGGCGGTAAAATCACACTCCAGATGGTAAAGGCCAGACCGGCATAGCCGATGGCATAAACGAATCCGTTCGGGAAGAAGAAGCACACCACCGCCGGTGGCAGATACGTCACTACCGCTGTTTTGAAACGACCGGCGCTGTCATTTTTAAAGTTCAGCAGGTCGGCAATATAGTCAAACAGGCCGAGTGTTGCTGCCAGCAGTGAACTGGCCACCGCAAAGTTACCGAAGAATGTCAGGATGACATCCATGGTTTTGCCTGACATCACCCCGCCGATTGCCTCAACAAACACATCAATGTTCCCGCCTTTGGCAATAATCGGGGAGAAGTTGGCGCGGCTGATGTTGCCCATCGTGACACCCAGCCAGAAGATATACAGCAGTACCGCAAATATTGTCCCGATAATGATTGAACGGGTAATAAAACGGAATTTTGGTTTGCCGTACAATTTCACCAGGCTCGGCACGTTACCGTGGAAGCCGAACGAAATAATACAGAACGGCAGTGTCATCAGAACATAAGGCAGATATTTTGTTCCGGGAATTGCCACCGATGCGGAATCCAGCAGATTGGCAATTTCCACGTGTGCAACCAGTCCGGAGAAGGTGGCAAAAAACGCGATAAACTTACCGAAAATTAAAATAGTGGTAATACGTCCGACCCATAAGGAGCTGTACCAGACAATCGCGGCCACCAGACAGGCGACAATCACGACGGCGGCTTTTATCGGCAGCGCGACACCGGTATATTTTAATATCGTCTGTGCCAGAACTGCGGATGACCCGGAGATATAGGCATACGTCAGAATATAAAGGACAAACCCGAAGGCAATTCCCACGACAATATTCCATTTTTTGCCCAGTAACTCGGTGGTGAAGGTATTAAAGCTGGCACCCGGTTCAAAATGCAGGTTAACTTCAACTAACATCAGGCCGGTCAGTAACATCATAATTGCAACTAAAATCAAAATAACAGCGGCACCGGAAAACCAGACACCGGCCATTGCAATCGGTAACGAAAACATACCGCCGCCGACGACTGTTGCTATAACAAGCATGGTTCCGCTGGTCAGTCCGGGTGATTTATTTGTATCGGCACTATGAATACTCATAATAAACGTTTCCTATTAATGATAAATATCACCAACAGCATTCATATTTATCGATTTTATTTGTTCTTTATTGTTATAGGGATACAGAGACAAAAAGGCCCCATTAAAATAATGAGGCCGCTGTCATCAGATAATTACACGTAATCAAAGCGTGCAGTGAAGAAACGTAACTGCTTCGGTTCGTAAATGAACTTCAGCCCTTTAATATCTTCTTTGTGCTTGAACAGTTTGATAATACCGTCAGCAACCAGATCCATGTGTGCATAGGTGTATACACGGCGCGGAATCGTCAGGCGAACGGTTTCCAGCTTCGGACGGTGATGGTCGCCGGTTTCTTTGTTACGGCCTGCGGAGATAATACCGCGCTCCATTGAACGTACACCGGTTTCCATGTAGATGCTGGCTGCCAGGCTCTGTGCCGGGAACTCATCCTGGGTCAGATGCGGGCAGAAACGGCGTGCATCGAGGAATACTGCGTGGCCGCCGACCGGCTCAACAATCGGTACACCGGCTGCTTTCAGTTTTTCGCCCAGGTAACGAACCTGCTTGACGCGGTGCTCGATATATTCGAACTGCATCGCTTCGCGTAAACCGATAGCCATCGCTTCCATATCACGACCGGCCAGACCACCGTAAGAAGGCATCCCTTCATAAACCACGACCAGTTCACGTGCGGCAGAGAACATGTCGTCGTCGTTCATACACAGGAAACCACCGATGTTCACCAGACAGTCTTTCTTACCACTCATGGTACAACCGTCAGCGTAGCTGAACATTTCGTGAACGATGTCTTTAATGGAGACATCCGCGAAACCTTCTTCCTGCTCTTTGATGAAATAGGCGTTTTCCACGCAGCGGGTTGCATCGTAGAATACTTTGATGCCGTGCTTGTCACATAACTGGCGGACTTCACGCATGTTTGCCATAGAGACCGGCTGACCACCTGCCAGGTTTACGGTTACCGCCAGACAGATGTAAGCGATATTTTCCGCACCTTTCTCCGCAATCAGTTTTTCCAGTTTCTTAACGTCGATATTGCCTTTGAATTTCACATCCAGGCCCGCATCATGTGCTTCATCGCGGACGATATCGATGAATGTCGCACCATTTTTTTCCTGGTGATAACGGGTGGTAGTGAAGTACATGTTACCTGCAACATACTGACCCGGTTTGATCGCTAATGAAGAGAGTAAGTTCTCTGCACCGCGGCCCTGGTGAGTAGGAACGATGTGTTTAAAGCCGAATAATTCCTGAACAGTTCTTTCCAGATGGAAGAAGTTTTCGCTGCCTGCGTATGCTTCGTCACCCATCATCATGCCGGCCCATTGTTTATCGGACATGGCGTTGGTGCCGCTATCGGTCAGTAAATCGACATAAACGTCTTTGGAATTCAACAAGAAAGTGTTGTACCCGGCCTCTTTCATTCTTTTGATACGCTCTTCGCGAGGGATCATGGATACGGTTTCAACACTTTTAATACGATACGGTTCTGCTGGATACATCATGGTAAAATCTCCAATTATTTATAATAATAACTCGATAATTTACACAGGCATTTATTTGTTTATAAATCTCATGCCTTGTGAATGATATAGCATTTGTAAATCCGGTAGTGTTCTTGTCTTAATTCAAATTCGGTTTTTTTATTTCTGTTTTTTCTTTCTCTGCCATCCTTCTTGTTTGGCGTGAAATCATCATGCGTGAAAAAAAAGGAAAAGGGAATGGGGGAGGTGGAAATAAACTAAGTGGGTATTAATTTCGGGTGTAAACCGGGTGATCTATATCACTTAAACTAAAATAATTGATTATATTCAATGATTTGAGTTTGTTAATGCCTTGTTGCGTATTTATGTTTAATATACATTTAATTCATCGTTAAAACCCGGGGATAATATGAATAATTCAATGCTGTCGGGCAGTTATGCTGCAATGAATAGTCGTGTTATCAGGTGTTTTTTTATATAGGTTAAGAAAGCGTAAATAAGGATATAACGTACAAATTTAAATCTATCTTTACAGGATGAATAAAAAAACGGATGAGAAACACTGCTGCGGTTTAATCAAATCTATGCATCATATACACCTCCCTGGTCATTTGAATTAAAATAACTTATAAGTTACTATTGTTACAATTACATTTGTTTTTATTGATCGGGCGGAAAAACGTTATGATTTATTGAATCCTTCAACTGAAACTCAAGATAAAAATAAAAATGTGACACGGTCAGGATAAATTTGATGATAAGGATCACATTGATAATGTTACGTTACATGAATGAAAAGTCAGCGACAGCAGGGAATAACAAAGATATTTAATTAAAGCAGTGAATTGTTATGCAATTCGGTATGTGATTGTTTAGTGATCATATTCACGGTTTTGCATTTACCGTCATGTTAGTAAAGCAAAATGCTGTACTTAAATGTTTACATTATTAGCGGGATAATAGTAACAAGATGTTTGTAACGTGCATATCTTTCATATATCTTTTTTTGAAATTTAAATCTAAAAAATGACTGTAATTTGATTTTATAAACTGGAATTTTGTTAAATATTAGTTTTTATATCAATCAATATAATGATATTCAAATTATTTATCTGCGGAGATATCCGGTATGTTTATAAAGGAAGACATGATTTCATGCAGAATAGATAACAGTCCGTTGAAAACAGAAAATACCGGATTTGTGCTTCAGATCACGCAAGACAGGCATGAATACAGAAGAAAAAACAGGCAAACCGGCCGCGATTTCCGGTTTTCAGCTTGAAAACCGTGCCTGACAGGCGTGTAATAAGGCTGTGCCGGATTAGCTCAGTTGGCAGAGCAGTTCATTCGTAATGAAAAGGTCACCAGTTCGAATCCGGTATCCGGCACCAGCAAATCAATAAGTTACGCGATAAATAAATCAGACTACATTTTTGCGTGCCATATTCGTGCCATGAGCGTTAAAAATGTCATCGATATTTTTCGCGTGTTCCTGCAGGTGAGCGGGTGATAAGTGAGCATATCTTCGTACCATTTCTATGCTTTCCCATCCGCCCATTTCCTGAAGTGCTGACAATGGTACACCGGCCTGAATTAACCAACTCGCCCAGGTGTGTCGCAAGTCGTGGAACCGGAACCCCTCAATTCCTGCTCTGCGCATTGCACTTTTGAAAGCCTTGTTTGCATCGGCACGCATAGGAACTAACTCTGTAGTGCCGTGCAGCTTTCTTTCTCTGACGAAAACGAACTGCTCATGCCTGCCAATTTGCTCGCGTATTACCTGGCAGGCGGTGTCGTTCAGAGAAACACCTATGGCGCGGAAGTTTTTAGACTGATCCGGATTTATCCATGCAACCTTTCTCACTAGGTCAACCTGCGACCATTCCAGCCCCATGATATTCGACTTCCTCAGCCCGGTGGCGACAGCGAATGTAATTACCGGCTTCAGGTAGTCGGCCGCATGACTGATAAGTGCGTTAACCTGCTCGCGAGTCATCCACTTTATGCGCGGCTGCCGAGGCGGAGTGGCCTTTATATACGGGGCGTGTTTCAGCCATCCCCATTCATTAGCGGCCATTCTCAGCATTGCCCTGATGAACGCCAGATACGCATACTTCGATGCCTGTGACGGATAACCGCCACCGGGCTTCTGTTTCTTCATCCGTGATATGATATTCTGGCATTCATTATTGGTTATCGTGCTTATTGGCCGTCCTTTGAAATGCTGTAGCCAAAATCTGATCCGGCCTTTGTCTGCGTTAATCGTTCTTTTACTCTGCTTCTCTTTTAGCCACCGTAAACACGCTTCCTCAAAGCGATACTCCGGCTCTTCACCAAGGCGGTCTATTTTCCAGTAGTCCGCCTTTAATTTATCATGCAGCTCTTCTGCTAATTCGCGGTCTGACGTGCCAAGGCTTTTTCTAACTCTCGTTCCGCCTGCCGAAACGAAATCACAGTGCCACACGCCGTACCGTAGTTTGATTGACATGATTTTAATCTCTCCTTCGATTTGTCACGACAATCAGTATTCACCAGGTTATTTTCATGAATGCTGATCGCATAAGCAAGACAATCCGACTTCAGCATGCGATACCGGCCATAAATAACTCTTCCGTTTTCGCCTCTGGTCTTCCTCTGGCTGGCCGTGAGTTCGCCTGTTCTGATTAACCGGCGCACTTCACGTTCAGAGCATTTCAATAACTGAGATGCTTCTTTTGTAGTCAGAACCTCATCATTAAGATCCATCCTTCATCTCCTTCTGTAACGTACGCACGTAATACCCGAGCACTCTCTTTGCCGGAAAGCGCAGGTGATTAAGTGGTTTGAATTTCGGTGTGTATTTGTCGAGTATTGCGGTGTGTATTTGTCGAGTATTGCGGTGTGTTGTTCGTCAGATGTGTACTGCATTAATTCCGTCAGGCATTCCCTTGCTATTCGTCTGCGTCCGTTCTCTGCTTCCTGTGGTGTCATAACTCAATACTTCCCGGCACCTGATCCCCGTATACATCCCACTCACCGTATTTCTCCCTGGCAAACAGTTCAATGCGCGGGACATCGCCATATAACTCTTCCAGCCGGTGATGTACTTCCTTTGGTTTCTCGCTGTGTTCACCGAGGCAGGAATGAATAACCTGTTTTACGCTGGCAGACTTGCGCGGCAGTCCTTTACCGCGGGTGGCAACTAAGCACATTTCAATATTTTGACGGGTGTAATTTCCGCAATTAACTTTCGTCTCACTGTTTAATATCTCCATGAAATCAAAAGCATCTTCCGGTGGATTTTTGTCTATCCGGTCTCCTGCGTTTTTATTTAATTTCACCCACGCAAAACAGAACATGTTTTTAACTTTGAAATTCCACGCTTCAGCTAGCTTTATCGCCTCAAGCGCAAAGTTACCCGTGTACCACATGCAGAGTACGGAGTTATCAGAAGCTATATCTTCGATATGTAAACGTTCGAGGGAATAAAGGTCGGTGGTGTTGTAGTGGTTATCTGCTGCGCCGTTGGAAGATTTGTTGCTATATGACCAGGGGGGATCGGCTAACAGGAGGTCATATTTTTTCATTCTCCGCATCCTTCATCATCAGGAATACTTCCATAGCTGCGCGATAATAATTGTCGCTATAAGCACTTATTTCAGAGGTAAAATATGCCACCCAAACACAATTTCGGTAGTCATACGCAACCGTTATTTTGTTATCAATAATAATCGGCATTGCGTCCGCTGGGTTGTTGCATGGGTCGAAAGCATGGCAAGTACCTTTGCCGTTTCCATTCTGAAATTTAACAACTTCCATTGATTGTTTAATTACGTCGTATTCAGAGTCAGTGAAAATAATCTGAGCTACACGCAAATTAATCTCAAAGTCTGATTTGTCACGATATTTGTTCATTGTTATCACCGATGTAAATTCTGAATCCATCTGACATGAAATCAGTGTTGAAAAAATGAGAATGAAGATTAACGCCATCCTCACCAGTTATAACTCCGCCAACCATGTACAGATATTCACTTTTAGTAAAATACTTGTGAGTTACTTTTTTGCCGTCTAATAATGCTTTAAATGCCTCATCTCTATTCATCTCACCACCTCCGCACACACTAATTCTACATTCCGCACCTGCATTACCTGCACTGCGCGGCTCTCACATTCTTCGAGCGTATAAATATCATCGGTAACAGGCGCAGCAGAGCCGTGCATCACCAGTAAATGGAAGCAATCAAAAAATGACATGAAATATGTCATCAAATGATTACGTATATAGTGAAAATTGATTTAAATCATGAGTGGTATTTATACCTACATATTCGAGTGGAAAAAAGATAACAATTAACCATAATTATTTTATTGATGTCATACATATGAACATAAAATGATTAATTCACTTGAAAATTACAAAAAAACAAAGTCTGTAGCTCCGCTTTTTAAATTGGGCGCTTGCATTAAATCTATTTTTCACATTCTGATGGTGGTCATGATTATCATCATTATTTCGCCTATTGCTGTTGCCGTAATGGTCTGAGCCATGTACAAAATACGGCATACATATTATCCATCATCCCTCCTGATCCTGCTTAAATTCACCAGCTGATTTTTTAATCCATATCTGCAAGGCTTTATATAACCTGTCTTGCTCCTCTTGCGGCATTAAACCGTCATAGTGATGAAACTCAAGTGACTCGCCGATATGAAATAAAAAGTCCCCACTTAAGCTTAAAATTATCGCCTGAATATCTTCGTCTGTGATTTTCATACTCACCCCTTAACCCGTTTAAATTCGATAACCCAGCACCACAGGTTTTTATACCATGCCTCTACACCATAAATTGAACGCCATATCTCGCTATATGCGGATTTTGCATTCTGATGTGGCTGATTGCCTCCTGGCGCATAAAAGCCTCTCAACCAGTTGCCTTCATTACCATA
The DNA here is from genome assembly GCF_029835375.1 of Morganella sp. GD04133. Taxonomy (NCBI): domain Bacteria; kingdom Pseudomonadati; phylum Pseudomonadota; class Gammaproteobacteria; order Enterobacterales; family Morganellaceae; genus Morganella; species Morganella sp. GD04133. Next base: position 25,541 of record NZ_JAODZS010000040.1, read on the forward strand.
GCGGCCAGTAACAACGCCTTCCGCTATTGCATCTTCTTCGCTGATATCCTGCACCTGCTGCAACCAGACATCGGCAATTTCAATTTTACCTTTGATATTGCCGTCTTTGTCTGCGAACGGGATGGTGTCGCCGATTGCGCCATACGGAAAGTTTCGCTCCAGACTGTGCCCCGGTGCGACAGTAACGCGCTTGATACCTTTGCTCCAGCCAGCGCCAAAGACCTCATAGAAGTTTCCGTTCAATACCGGCTGAGGCTTCATCAGTCGCCGCGTCTGCGTATTTCTGCCGTCAATAACAGCGGCCAACATTTCTTCGCTGAATTTGATTCTGTCTTTCATATTCATTCCTCTGTTATCAGCATCAACGAATCTGCATTTTTAGTAACTCGATAATTTGTTGAATGCCCTCATTAAGCTGAACACCTTCACCCCTGCAATAATCAAAGATAAACTCTTTCATGCCGTACTCTGTTATTTTGCCGGTATCGAGAACGGGAGATACACGGACACGGAATAATTGCATAAGCGCATCCTTTTTTAATTCATCCTGTTTATCTTCTGACATAGAATTCCACTCGGTCTCATTCGCTGGAATGTGAATTCCGTTTAATTCAACACCGAATTCATCGTATGCCGTTAATTTCATTGACCTGCTCATCATTACTCCTTATCTCAGCATCCCTGCATTACGCTTCATCCTGAAACAGTGGGGTTATTTGGTGATTCGCTGCCAGATGGCGGACACATAACGCGCTTGGTGCATGGCATCAGCCACTGCAGTGTGACGAACACCGTCAAACGGAATATCCTTTTTCGGGTCGATACCAAGCTGCTTACCAAGTTCAACAATTGTCCGTACATCACGATCATTCCACCACTGCCACGGTGGTAACTGACCAATCACGTTATAGGCGTTGCGCAGGATAACGCAGTCAAACGATGCGCCGTTGCCCCATACCTGCAACCACTTGGTATCTGCTTTCTCGCAGACGAATAAATAAAATTCACGCAAAGCGTCAGCGAGTGGTTTGCCGCCACCCGACACCGCGACTCTTGCCTCATCACTTTGGTTCATCCACCACATAATTGTGCTGGCATCAGGGATTGAGCCGTAGCTCATTGATGATTCAAGTGAGATGTTGATCTCTGTGCTTGCACCAAGATTCCCAGTCGCCGGGTCGAAAAATGCAGCCCCAATTGAGATAATCGGAGCGGAAGTGGTATTACCCATAGTTTCAAGGTCTAACATTAAGTGCTTCATGCGATTTCCTCAGAATGGAATGTCATCATCAAAATCCACTGGTGGCTCATTTTGCACCGGTGGTTGCTGTGTTCGTTGCTGTTGCGGCTTCTGGCCTCCTGCCTGATTACCGCCAAAGTCCAGTTGATTCACAATAATCACCGGCGCTGAGCGTTTACCACCATCCTGACCAGTCCATTCTTCCATGACGAACTCGCCGGTAATTGTCACCTTCATTCCTTTCTTCAGGTGTTCTGGCAATTTCTCAGCTTTCGCGCCGAGCATTTTGCAGATAACCCACGATGTCTTTTCGTGCTCGCCATATCCCTGTTTAACCGGCAGACTGAACGAAGCAACGACTTTCCCTGCCGGAGTCCATCGTTGCTCACAATCCTTTCCGAGATTGCCGCTGACTGTAATTACGTTAATTGCCATTTATGCGGCCTCCAGTTCTGATTTTCGAATGTCGTAGACTTCTTTTGCTTTTGCCTGCTGCTGGGTACCGGAAAGTAAACCCCACACCTTTTTAAATTCACCCTGTAATGACTTCATGCTTTTAGCGTTACCGGCGCTTTCCATGAACTCATGAAGTGCTGTTTCAGGGTTGAAATTACTTTCCTGCTGCCGGTGCTCATTGGTGTCCGCATCCTTGGAATCATCAATTGCAAACAGTCCGTTCAGGCAGTATTTACGTGCATATGAGCTTGTTGCGCCGGTGACCTGAGCATCATCCATTCCCTTTTTTGATGCAGGTTCGCGAGCCATTGCAGATACACTGTGTATGTTTTCTCCATCAGACAGCGTTGCCGTTGATTTGATATAAATCCGGTCACCGACAGCAACAACATCATCCGTGATGCTGAGAACCAACCCATCAAGCAGGGGCTTTACCGCCTCAAGAATCCCTTCACAGCTGCGGTATGAGTAGTTACCAAATGAATTATTCAGGTTCTTTGGTGCCTTGAGTTTTTGCTGAATATCAGCAATTTTCTGGAAAAATTCTTTTTTCATTAATCCCCCAGTTTCTGACCTGGCCGCGATTGCGTGCGCCCGTCGCCGTAATAGTCAATACCGCCGACACCCGTAACTTTTCCATGCTCTTCGCGCCATTCCTCCCACGCCTGCGCTTCAGCGGCTTTCCGTGCTGCTTCGATGCTTTCAGGGAGTGGAGGGTAGCGAAGGGCGGTGATGCGGCAGATGTTGTAAAGTGTCTCGGCAATCCGTTGCTCTGACAGTGAAGGCTCTCCGGTCGGCTTTCCCTGCCGTTGCAAATCCATTTGCTCAATTGCTGATTTCAGGGCACGTTGATAATTTTCCTCATACGTCCCGCCGGAGCCTGCGCATTTCCCTATGCGCCGTGGATATTCCATCATGTGAATTCTACGCTAAGAAATTCTGCCGGTACCCGTCCGTTTGGCAATCCGACACTTTCACGAAACCAGTAATCATCCCTTTCTTCCTGTTCGCGCTTCCTGCGCTGCTCGGAAATCCGTTGCAGCTCTTCCTGAGCATCCTGTGCTGCGTATGCGTTCATGCTGCGCCTCTCCCTGCAAGCTGTGCTATAACATCCATGTCGAACTCTGCTTTCCGTAGCATGTCTACGATGTCGGCCGCATCCATGCGCTTTACCGTATCCTTCGTGATTACATCCCTGTAGCTTTCAACCAGTGCGATTACAGCCTCTGCACTTCCTGTGCTGATTCTGAGCTTGCTGGTTTCATCAAAGTGAACTTCATGTTCACGCTGCAATGTCACCCGGGAGTGACAGGAGTTGATGTATGTGATTGCAATGTGTTGCTGCATAAATCCCCCTTACATCGCCGTCGGGATAACAGCTACGGCGGTGACAATTACAAGCGCTAAATACTCAACCCAGCGTGGAACGTGCTTATTTCGCTTGGCTTGAGGCGTGACAATACGCACCGCGCAGCCATCGAGCATTGCGCGACAAGGTTTAGTTTTCATGTTGTTTACCTGCTGATATCCCGAGGTGGGATAGGGTGGGTTACTTCTGTGTGAAAGAGAGCAGGGCGGCTATTCGCGGCCAAGTGCTTTGTTGATTGCTGCGTCCGCCTGGTCGTGATAAGCAACCAGTTTCCGGATTTCGATTAACGCATCCAACAGCTCCGGTGCTGCCGCCATCAGTTTTGCATTAGCGGTCGCTTTTTCCTTTCCGGTGCCTTTTCCCAGAACCAGGCAAAGTGTTTTGCCGTCACCGTGAATAGCACCACCTGCTGTTTCGTTAAGGCCGTGGCTATCAGCATGAGACCACGGCCCCGGCGTGCCCTTAAATTCCATGTCATTTCTCCGTTATTGGCCTGAGCCTATTTTTGAAAGAATGGCATCTGCGTTAACGGCAAACCCTTCACATGCAATTTCGAATTCCTCATTGTCGAGGCATTCAGTAATTGCCAGTGCCTCATCTTCCGTAAGCAAGTCATCCCGGTAATCGTAAAATGCAGCGGCAGTCAGCCGACCACCCAGCACGTCCAAATCCTTTTCGATTTTCGGCTCCTTGCCGTCTTCATACTCAACTACGAATGTCATTACTCCCATGCTTCCTCCCATGCACTTCCCTGTTTGTTATTCGACATTTGCTTCAGGTTCGTTAATCCACTCCGGTCGCTCACCTTTTCCGAGATAAAAATCGATAACATCCAGCAAGCGCGGGAAGAATTTCAGCGCTCTGCGTCCGTCCATTTCTGCAATTTCATGCTTACTGAATTTGCGCCATGCGTCGATATGATGATTCTGGCAACCAGCGCGGACATATTCGCCGTTCGTGATTGTTACTGCATACTCCTCGCCGAAAATGACGAAAGTGCGATCAGGCAGGTCGGCACTTCTCAGGTCGGCAATTCTCAGGTCGGCACTTCTCAGGTCGGCACAGCTCAGGTTGGCGCAGCTCAGGTTGGCACTTCTCAGGTCGGCAATTCTCAGGTCGGCACTTCTCAGGTCGGCATCGCTCAGGTCGGCACCGCTCAGGTCGGCACCGCTCAGGTTGGCAATTCTCAGGTCGGCACTTCTCAGGTCGGCACTTCTCAGGTCGGCATCGCTCAGGTCGGCACCGCTCAGGTCGGCACTTCTCAGGTCGGCGCAGCTCAGGTTGGCACGTGATCCTTGTTTACCGCATGACGTTAAATACACCTGATGTTCATCAAGAATCTTTTTTAAATCTTCACTGTTCATGTTTAATTTCCTGAAATTTTGGTAATAAAAAAGACCCCTGCGGGTCTGTATGCACTTCCCTGTGCTACGTGATGTCCGTTACGGTTCGGTTACTACGTATCCCTGCTCGGTGAGATATTTGATAATGTCCTCATCTTCAATCTCACTGAGAAGTGCATTAGCTGAATACTCTTCAACGATATCTGAGATATCAACGTGTCCGTCGAGAACAGCGCCATCAGCTTCAATCACAATTTTGCCGGTACTGCGCCGCGTTACTCCTGAAAAACTGTTGCACTCAAATGTAATATCCATATCCGTTTCCTTTCGGTATCCCCGCTGCGGGGTGTTAGTCAGTATTGGTGATTGGTGGCAGGTGCTGAAATCCTGCCAATATCAAAGCTCAAACCACCAAGGATTAAAGCTGGAATCGAACCAACTGCCTCTGATCTGTTCCTGAGCGCATCAGCCTGCGCATTCACCAATCCCAATGCTGACTGGGTGCCTGCTTTTAACCACATCAGGCGAGGTGGTCACATACATTCCCCAATGTAATGTAACTGTGTATAATTCAATCACCCCAATGTAATTAAAGGATTGAATTAATGGATATTAAAGAAATTGCTTCTCAACTTGCACTGGAATGCCTTCGCAGAAATAAAGGCGACCTGAAAGAAATTGAAGTCCTTGAGGAATACATCAGATTACAAAAGTTCTTTGAGGATGAGCTGAATGCGCGGAAACCGAAATTAACTACCACGTTCGACATTATGTGAATCGACGATTGCCATAATTCCCTTGCCGATACCTCTTGCGGCGGCACTTGTTGCTGTCGCGATTGCATCCTCATCCCAGCCATGTATTGCCCCATATTCAGCTACCCGCTGAACGGTCGGTGTTAATGCTGTGATTATTACGTCGATCGCTTCTCGGCTCATTTCCTTTCCGAAAACAATGAGTTTTGTATCGTCTGTGTTATCCATATCTATCTCCTATTATTAACTCACCATAGCCCACTCACCGAATGGGCTGTAATTAGTATCTGCGCTCACACAACCCATCAGGTTATGCCCTTGCCGTAATGCCACCATCCTGCATAATCGGCTTGCGGTTCATTCTCAGCTGCTTGCGAGGTGCTTCCGGCGCATCTTTCAGGCCGATAATCAGCTCTGCAAACACATCTGTTTCGTCTGCCGGTCGGCCGAAAACTGAATCAAAAATTTCCTCCACTGAGCGGCTTTGTTTTTGCATCTCTCTTCTGGCTATCTTTCGGGCTAAAAACTCACCTTGCTTTCTTAATCTGCGGGTCTTTGAGTTTTCTTTTGCCGGTAGAAAAGTGATTACTGTCATATCTGCCTCCTAAGTGATCTTTGGTTGAAACATGAATCTCACCAAAAACCACTCAGTGGTTGCTCTGAAAATTTATTCTGAGCGTTCCGTTATGCCGTACTGGTAAACCACACGTATCAGCAATGATGTTAAAGAGCGTTATCTCGGGGTGTGTTCCGTTGATGGAATGTATTGTGTACCACAAGTACGCAATAATCAAGTACCAAAAGTACGCAAATTAAATAAAAAGTACGAGAAAAATATAACTACATGAAATCATGTATGATTTATTTTCAAAAAATCGTCACGATTGGACGCAGATCACACAGGAGCGAATAAAAAATATACAATTATTTTCTATCCAGCCGCTGCCACTGATGTTACTGTCGAGGAAATGCACAGAGGTGACCCATGAATGATGAACGCGAACTGGTTTACAGTGAGGTATGCAGAGTAACGGGTAGGGCAGCTATTATGTTACTGGATTCACGGCAAATGATAACGAAAGGAAATATCAGGCAACTGCTGTACTCCCATAAAGAACAAGAAGTTGACAGATTTATGAATGAGGTTTATGAGGTTGCTATCGACCTGATGAGCGATAACTGACACAAAAAAGCCCTCGCGGGGAGGGCTGGGGGTTATTTAGGTAATTCTGGTTTTTTCACTTGAGCCAATAACGTGGCTGCATTTATTTTTGGTATGCTGCCATCCCTCGATTTTGATTCAATGTACGCTGGAAATCTCATAGGTAAATAAGACTGTTGCATCCATCGCCTGAACTCACCAAGCGCATCATCTGGATAAATCCACGCCTCTATCGGCCCGGCCCTGTGTTGCGGGAACCAATCTGGGTATGTGTGTGGGTGCTTTGTTCTTTCACCGTACTTTTCGTTTAATTTATTACTTACCCAATGCTTACCCCAAAACGTACCTACACTTATATCTGGAACAGCCGCTGGGCCAAATGTAAATCCTGCGTTTATGAGCTTCAAAGAAAGATCTGCCATCTCGGTAAATACAGAAAAGTAACCGAACGGCACTTGTGAGTTCAACTGAACACGATCCTGAAATGCTTGCCATGCCCCACGCTGTGGATTCTCTGGGTCTATTCCAACACTAAGGTAGATTAAGCGACGCAGAGCACTATCACCCAAGGCTCTATAGTTTTTTATAGCTATCGCGCTGTCAGTCTGATCAGAATCGAACGCATAGTATTCTAAAATAGCCATGCATACAGATGACGGATAGGCGCGCGCCTCTGTGCCGTTGCTGTTTATGGTCCAATACAACTGAGTTAGTCTTAACCCCTTGCTTTGCAGGATGGCATCTATTTTCTTCCCTCTTGGTTTGAGCCTTTCATCCAGCCAGTTAGTTGTCAGTCTTGATATCGCGGCGGAGTCAACACCACACAGCCGCGACAATCCTCTCATTGTTAAATATGGAGTTCCATTATTAAGCACGCCCATTTGAATGCCTTCAACCTCAACTTCCTTTACTGGGAATAGGCTCATTTCAAGCTGCTGACCGGGTAAGTGATTGTCCGTGTTATCCATTTGATATCCTTTACTTTTAGGGTGATGACCTATGGTCGGGATTAATAATGATTGATTGTTTTTGTTCGATTCTGGTTAATTCGGTGTAATATTTTTTACCTAAAACGTGTCGTCAGGCCACTGTTACCTAAGACGCAGGAGCCTTATCAGAGCCGATGCGTTCTTAATCGCACTGTCGTAGCTGTCACCTGAGTTTAGTTCAGCTATCGACTCCACATACTGATTTAACCGTCTATCCATTTCATTGACTTGCTTTTCTGGCATCCGGCGACGCAATGCTGACAGGATTTCTTGCGGAAAGAGAGAGCCGCAGACGATAGATGTCACCTGTGGTTTTCTCCCTGATTTCAGACGCTCAATATGCTCCTCAAGGATTACCAGCATCGGCTCTGCCACTGCATTAAACTCCTTGCGTTTGTCATTCACCCGACCAACACGTACTCCGTTATAGTACGTTGCAGGAATTGCAATAAATGCTATTATCGTTGCAATAGTTGACATAATGTCACTGTATGACATCAGGGGTTCCTTATGGTAAGCGAATATCTTTTACCCACAATAGCCTTGATTTCCTCACTGGTCTGCCTTGGCTTTAATATTTATATCCACTTCCGTTTGAAGAAAATGGGGTGTTGACTTACCCTTTCACTATCGAGGTTCCCATGCAGAACTTAGAAGCTAAAATTATCGAACTGGAAAAGGCCAATGCAGTATTAACCACGCAGTGCGGCACCCTTGCTGCTGTGTGCGTCGGGCTTATCATAGTTATGCTTATAACTGCATACCGGTTAAGGTAAGTCTAATACCCCTGCTGGTTTAGCTCTTTGTAGGCGTCGCAGCCGATCTGGCTGCCATTATCACAAGCTACTCCATAATATTCTTTGGCTTTGGACATGTCTTTTTTTACGCCATTCCCTTCTTTGTACATGCCAGCCAATATAAACAACGAACCTTCATCACCATGCTCACCGGCAGCAGTTAACCATTTAAGAGCCTTGCCATAATTTTGAGGAACATCCTTGCCGTGTAAATAAGAAAAACCAAGCCAGTTTTGAGCCTTCAAATCCCCATTCTTGGCGGAAATTTCCAACCATTGCATTGATTTTTTCATGTCTTGCCGGACGCCTTGACCAACACGATAAGAGATAGATAGGTTATATTGGGCTTCCGGATCACCTTGTTCCGCTTTCGCTTTAACATCATTAAAATAATCGTGAGGTGTTGAAGATATTACAGAAGCAGAAAGAAAGAAGATGCTAAATATAATTGGTAATCGAGTCATTTTTAATTCCTTTCTTTGGGTGTTTCAGTTAGCGCGCCCCACTTTGATGTGCCCACTTTCGCCAGTTAAGATGCGTCCAAGCCGCGCTTGAGTAACATTTCTTCAAATATAGCATCGTAGTGCGCCCCCTTGGCCTTAAGTTCCTTAATCAATTTTTCTGCCTCTATACGAGGTAGTCTTTCATATAGCTCCAATAACTCTATTTGGTCAGGTCTGAGTGATTCGTATTTTTTTATGGGGGATGCATTAAGATAGCCATTCCCCATGTCTCCTTCACCATGCTGTAGCCAAATTGCATCACATCGCAAAAATTTAGCCAAAGCAATTATCTTCTCTTGTCTGGGAAGAGATTCAGCATTAAACCATTTGCTAACAGCTTTTGATGTAACGCCGATCGCTCTAACAATCGCGGCTCCTCTGCCGCGTTCATTTAAGCCAGCATTATCACAGGCCAGTGCCAGCCTTTTAGCAAATTCTTGTCGCACTTTTTCGACTTGTACCATGGGTACGATAATAACCCTCTTGCAAAAAACTTTCAGTACGGCAATAATGCGTACTGAAAGTACACAAAGGAGATAGTGAATGAACAATATCAGGGAGCCAATCACAGACATTGGCGTATCACAAGTAGCCAAGGCATGTGGGGTTAGTAATAGAGCTGTCTATAAATGGCTAAAAAATGAATCCTTACCTGCGACTGAATTCTTCGGAAAAACGAGCTATGCAAAAGCAATACAAAAAGTCTCTAAAGGTAAATATAAAGCATCAGATCTTCTTCGTATTAGCCAAGAAAGATTATTAGCACTGTAAGTCTTACCGTTCTTTAACAAGCGCATCCACGTGATGTGCGACCTGGACTAGCTCAGAGTAAATTCTCAGAGCAACTTTTCAACACAGCAACACCTCACAGGAAGTGAGCGAATAACTGTATCTCAATAAGGACATTATGAATTATGGGAAATGCAAATCCACGCAAATCGTTTAACCGGTTTGTGTCAAATCATCTGATGGCAACAGCTCATCAGGCACTGAGAAGCACCACACAGACAGTGGTTGCAAAACTGCTCGGTGTACACGATTCAACAGTCTTACGCAGAACAGAAAAGTTACCGGAGATATGCGAGACATTGGCCGCAGCCGGTATCACAGATTTTGTTTTGCCAGGCGAGAAGAAAATCAGCGAGGAAGAGTACCGGTTTCTGTGGAAGCAGATCGGCGAACTCTCTCTGATGAGAACAAAAGAAAACGCCCCGGCTGTTGGAGCAGCAGAGGCGCATTAAGAAAAGCACTTAACTTTCACACTGTATCAATAACCAGTAATTTAGGAAAGGGGAATATACGGTTTCCCCTTTTTTGATGCAGCAAATTACGGAGTAATTATACATGAAACAACGGTTTAATTACAGCGCTGTGCACAAAAACATCATGCGGGAACGTGAGGCGAGAGCCGTAACGGAGCAGGGAGCAAAGGCACTCAGGGCAGCATTTGATGATGCGAAATTACGCCTTGAACACCGACAGGAAATCACCGGAGGTAAACGGCATGAACAGTAACGTTGCATACGCTGACTTTGGAGCCGCACGACGGCAAGAGAGGCCAACGGTGGCAGATCTTGATAACGGGTACAGCAGGATAGCGCATGAGATACTGGACGCTACCATGGCGTCAGGATTAAGCGAAACAGAACTCTGCATCATCATGGCTGTATGGAGAAAAACATACGGCTATAACAAAAAAACAGACTGGATAAGCAATGAGCAATTTGAGTCGATGATTATGAAGCATTCCACTCATTGCTCGACGGCTAAAAATCAACTTATCAACAAAAAGGTTCTTATCCAGGAAGGGCGCAGAGTGGGCATTAATAAGAACATTGATGAGTGGAAAACAAAGAATAACGGATTCTGCAAAACATTAGCTAAACCTGCTAAGGAAACCTTAGCAACATCTGCTAAAGCAACTAAGCGGAAGGTGCTAAACACAAAAGACAATAATACAAAAGACAAGAAAGACACTCCCCTAACCCCTCAAGAGGGGGACGGTGAAAAACTGATTTCTGCTAACAGAAAAAATCAGATCCCCTATCTCGACATCATGAACGCATTCAACGAATCAGCCGGTGACAGACTGCCCAATGCAGAATCACTGAATGACAAACGCAAACGGGCGATATCCAAATTCCTGAAAGAACTCAAAGAGCCAACAGTCGAAGCGGCCAGAAATTATTTTGATTATTTCATGGCTACCGCAAAGGGATTCTACTTTGGTGAGAACGATTCAGGGTGGAGGGCTAGCTTTGACTACCTGCTTCGCCCAGCAACGGTATTAAAAACCAGGGAGGGTTCACTGTGATTAACCAGGTTCCGCAAAGCCTCGAGGCTGAGCAAAGTGTTATCGGCGCATTGCTGCTAGACCCACAGGGCGACAGAAGCCAGATGGTGTTATCCAGACTTCAGCCGGAAATGTTTTACCAGATATCGCACCGGCAGATTTACGAAGCTATCCGCGAGTTAAATCGCAGTGGTAAGCCCATTGACCTGATCACTGTCACTGACGCACTGGAAAGTGCCGGAAAATCGAAACAGACAGGCGGGTTTGCTTACCTGGCCGAAGTGAGCAAGGGCACACCGAGTGCGGCAAACATCGTTGCTTACGCAAACACCATCCGTGACAAGGCTATTGAGCGGCAGGCAATCGAGAAGGCCGGAGAAATACAGCGGCTGTTTACCGAAGCCAGTGTTCTCAGCCTGGCCGAAAAAATCGATATGGCTCAGACGATGCTGTCCGATGTGGTGGAGAGCAGCAAAACCGGACGGCAGTCAGGACTGACGAATATCTCTGCCGTGCTGGATGAGTGGGTTATCGAGGTCGAGGAGCGATTCAAAGATCCCGATGCTAACCGTGGCCTGAAGACTGGCATTGCGCCACTTGATGCCATGCTTGCGCCGAAGTTCATTGTTCGCGGATCCCTATTCGTTGTTGGTGCGCGTCCGAAGATGGGCAAAACCACAGTCCTGACCGAAATGGCTAAAAACGTTTCCGATTCCGGATTGCCGGTCGCGCTGTTCTCGATGGAAATGACCAACAAGCAGCTGGCCGAACGGATGATCAGCCAGAAATCAGGAATAAGTTCCAATGCCCTGTATGACAGCGGTGATGAGTACGAGTGGGGGCTTATCAGCAAGGCAATGGGTGAGTTAAGTGAGCGCCCTAACATCTGGTTGGATGATACTCCGGGAATGACGCTGGCACACATTCAGGCCGAGTGCCGGAAACTGAAACGCAAGACAGGGAAAATCGGGTTTATCGGTGTTGACTACCTGACACTGATGAAAGCTGGCAAGGCAGACCGGAACGACATCGCATACGGCGAAATAACGAAGGGTCTGAAGCAGCTGGCGAAAGAACTCGATACCACCGTTGTTCTGCTCACTCAGCTTAACCGCAAGCTGGAAGACAGGGCAGACAAACGGCCTATGCCAAGTGACAGCCGCGACACCGGACAAATCGAGCAGGACTGCGATTACTGGCTGGGCATCTACAAAGATTCAGTCTACAACGATAACGCCGACAAAACTCTCACAGAGCTGATTGTGCGCCTTAACCGTCACGGTAAAGCTGGTACGGCATACGTAGAGCAGAAAGGCCTGTGTATGTTTGATATCGACCAGACTCAGGCAATGGTTAGAGCCGAACCACCGGCG
>NZ_JAODZS010000041.1:0-36774 GCF_029835375.1 Morganella sp. GD04133
CTGACGGGGTTTTTATTGTCGTTAGTTTTCAGCAACTCAGTAATTCCGGTATAAATCCTTATACAAATGCCCTTCAAAGCGAACCAGCGGCACACGGCGGCTGCGCTGCTGGGCAGGCGGGACGGCATAAGCGGAAATAAACTGCACGAACGCAATACGCTGTCCGCTGGCGGTGGTGAGGAAGCCGGCCAGATTATAGACGCCCTGCAATGAACCGGTTTTGGCGGAGAGCTTGCCGTTAACGCCCGCTTCTGTCAGACCACCACGGTATTGCAGTGTGCCGTCATAACCGGAGAGCGGCAGCATTTTGATAAATTGCAGCTGATCATCATGTTTGGCAATAAACTGCAGCACTTCCATCATGGTCGCCGGGGTGATCAGGTTGTGACGGGATAATCCGGAGCCATCCACCATCACGGTATTACCCATATCAATACCGGCTTTCTCTTTCAGTACCTGACGGACGGCCTGCTGGCCGGAACGCCAGGTGCCCGGCACGCCGTAATAGCTGCGGCCGATGGTGCGGAAAACTTCATCGGCAATCATATTGTCGGATTTTTTCAGCATTTTGGTCAGCAGGGCATGCAGCGGGGCGGATTGGGTCTGTATCAGCACGGTGCCCGGTTGTTCCGGGTGAGTCTGACGGCGGACAGTGCCGCTCAGGGTGATCCCCGCATGGATCAGTTCATTTTTGACGATAGCCCCGGCGTAACTTGCGCCGTTCTGCACACCGAATGCCAGCGGCAGCGGTTCACTGCGCTGATTCATACAGCCGGTGATGGTATAGCGGTTCAGTTCACCCGGTACCACATCCAGCTCACAGAAACGGCCTTCGGCAGAGCCGCGCTCCAGGGTTTTGACTTCACTGAACATGGTGACCGGGTAATAATCCGCCGTGCGGATATACGCGGTATCACCGGGTTTATCACCGGGGTGCAGTGTTACTGAAAAGCAGTTGCGGTCGATGATCGCGGCACCCGGCGGAGCGCTGAAGCACTGGGTTAAATCATTCCATACCCAGCCCGGTGCTTTGTCATGACTGGCAAAGGCAGAGATATCGATCACCAGGTCACCGTCAATGGCCTGTACCCCGGCTTTGCGCAGTTCATTGACCATATTGCGGATCTGCTGACGGGTAAGGGTCGGATCACCGGTAAAACGGGTGATTAAATCCCCTTTCAGGGTGGTGCCCTCAACATGCCCTTTGGTTTCCAGACTGGTGGTAAAGCGGAAATCCGGCCCCAGCTGCAACAATGCGGCAAGCGCCGTCACCACTTTCTGGGTACTGGCGGGCAGTGCCATCTGCTGCCCCTGATATTCCACGATTGGCTGAGAATCACCCACCCTTTGTGCAATCATTGCCAGGTTTGTACCGGCAGGCAGATATTGGGTATATTGTTCGACCGGGGTGGCTGCCGCACCGGCGGCCAGTAATACTGACAATCCCATTGCATACGTGAGCCGGGTAAAAACATTCATTGAGCGACCTATCCATCACAATACGGGGTGAGAGCCCGTTATACTAAAGCCACGGACCGGTAAAAGTAAACGATGACCCGCATTGCGCTCCGGGATAGAATACCGGAACAGGATTTCAGTTCAGCCCGCGCGGACAACGCGTCAACCGCGCTGACAGCATCCGCAGTGCGATGGCCGTATCAGCGCAGATTTACATGGTTTTACTTAATAGTAGTGTGCCACATAAGGCGCATAAGGTACTGTTATCGTTTAATCAGGATGATATGACTATTACTTAGGAATGATTCAGAGGTAGAGAATGAAACAAATCCCTATGACGGTACGCGGCGCAGACCAACTGCGTGAAGAATTAGAATTTCTCAAAAATGAGCGCCGTCCGAAAATTATCGCTGATATCGCGGAAGCCCGCGAGCACGGCGATCTGAAAGAAAACGCAGAATATCATGCAGCCCGTGAGCAGCAGGGCTTCTGTGAAGGCCGTATTCAGGAGATCGAAGCCAAGCTCTCCAATGCGCAGGTGATTGATGTCACCAAAATGACCAATAATGGCCGGATTATTTTTGGTGCGACGGTGACCGTTTTTAACGTCGCAACGGATGAAGAGCAGACATACCGCATCGTGGGTGATGATGAGGCTGATATCAAATCAAACCTGCTGTCAGTGAACTCCCCGATTGCCCGCGGCCTTATCGGCAAAGAGGTGGATGACGTGGTTGTTATCCAGACACCGGGCGGTGAAGTGGAATATGAAGTCATCAATGTGGAATACCTGTAAGCAGTGCCGTAAAAAAACAGCACAATACGGATATTTCATCAGAAAAATGCAGTGAAAGGCGTTTTTACTGAACTTTACATTCGGGCGGCTGAGCGCTGAGGCTGCCGGGATAGGAAGAAAATCTGAAAGGAATGCCACCGGCCGGACGATATCGTCAGAAATCATCTGCCGGTGGCATTTTTTTATAAATATGCAATTATCATTTAGGTAAAATGATCTTTCGGGCTTCCGACGGACGGTAGAGCACCAGAATTTTACCGATAATCTGCACATTGTAAGCACCGGTTTCACGCACAATCGCATCAGCGATCAAGGTTTTCATTTCACGGTCTTCGCCCGCGATTTTAACTTTGATAAGCTCATGATGTGTAAGAGCGACTTCCGTTTCTGCGAGTACGCCTTCAGTCAGCCCGTTGTTGCCAATCATGACAACCGGGTTCAGATGATGAGCGAGCGCTTTCAGGTGCTGGACTTGTTTTTTAGTGAGGTTCATCGTTTTTTTTGCTTAATAACTATTGAAAACGGTGTATTCTACCGCCATATCATGCTTATCACCATCATTAGGTGAGGAGTACTGTCTGCGGTAACGGGACTTTTGTCCGGTTATGCGAAAAAACTGAGTCAGAAATAACAGGTTAGTCGGAAAACACAATGGCCAATAAAAAACGTTCAGCAAGCTCCGGGCGCTGGTTACAGGAACATTTTAGTGATAAATATGTTCAGATGGCGCAAAAAAAGGGGCTTCGCTCTCGTGCCTGGTTTAAGCTCGAAGAAATTCAGCAGGGCGATAATATTTTCAGACCGGGCATGACTATTGTGGATCTGGGTGCTGCACCCGGCGGCTGGTCACAATATGCTGTTAATCACATCGGTCAGTCCGGGCGTGTCATTGCCTGTGACCTGTTACCGATGGATCCCATCGTCGGCGTGGATTTCCTTCAGGGCGATTTCCGTGACGAAAACGTGCTCAATGCTCTGCTGGAGCGCGTGGGGGATAAAAAAGTCCAGGTTGTTATGTCAGACATGGCACCAAATATGAGCGGAACACCGGCTGTTGATATTCCGCGCGCGATGTATCTGGTTGAGCTGGCACTTGATATGTGCCGTTCTGTTCTGGCACCGGGGGGCAGTTTTATTGTTAAAGTCTTTCAGGGAGATGGCTTTGACGAGTACCTCCGGGAGGTTCGTTCCCTGTTCACGAAAGTGAAAATCCGTAAACCCGATGCTTCGCGGGCCCGATCGCGTGAAGTATACATTGTAGCGACAGGGTGGAAAGTGTAGTACCCTGTGCGTTATTTGTTAACACAGATGTAATAAGAGGTTAATCCCTTGAGTGACATGGCGAAAAACCTAATTCTCTGGCTGGTCATCGCAGTAGTGCTGATGTCGTTGTTCCAGAGTTTTGGCCCAGGCGATTCAAACAGTCGTAAGGTGGACTACTCTACCTTCATCACTGAGTTAGCACAGGATCAGGTGCGCGAAGTCCGTATTTCCAATCGTGATCTTAACGTCAGTAAAAAAGACGGCTCCAAATACACGACGTACCTGCCGATGCAGGACAATCAGCTGCTTAACACCATGCTGAACAAAAACGTCACTGTGGTCGGTGAACCACCGGAAGAGCCGGGTATCCTGACAACCATTTTCATTTCCTGGTTCCCGATGCTGCTGTTAGTCGGCGTCTGGATCTTCTTTATGCGCCAGATGCAGGGCGGCGGCGGTAAAGGTGCGATGTCCTTCGGCAAAAGTAAGGCTCGCATGCTGACCGAAGATCAGATCAAAACCACCTTTGCGGATGTGGCCGGTTGTGATGAGGCCAAAGAAGAAGTCGGCGAGCTGGTGGAGTATCTGCGTGAGCCGAGCCGCTTCCAGAAACTCGGCGGTAAAATTCCGAAAGGTATTCTGATGGTGGGGCCGCCGGGTACCGGTAAAACATTGCTGGCAAAAGCCATTGCCGGTGAGGCGAAAGTCCCGTTCTTCACCATTTCCGGTTCTGACTTCGTCGAAATGTTCGTGGGTGTGGGTGCGTCCCGTGTCCGTGATATGTTCGAACAGGCGAAGAAAGCCGCACCATGTATCATCTTTATCGATGAAATCGACGCCGTCGGCCGTCAGCGTGGTGCGGGTCTGGGCGGTGGTCATGATGAACGTGAGCAGACACTGAACCAGATGCTGGTTGAGATGGATGGTTTCGAAGGTAACGAAGGTATTATCGTTATCGCGGCAACCAACCGTCCGGATGTGCTTGACCCTGCGTTACTGCGTCCGGGCCGTTTCGACCGTCAGGTCGTGGTCGGTCTGCCGGATGTACGCGGCCGTGAGCAAATCCTGAAAGTGCATATGCGCCGTGTGCCGTTATCGCCGGACGTTGAACCGTCTGTGCTGGCACGTGGTACACCGGGCTTCTCCGGTGCGGATCTCGCTAACCTGGTGAACGAAGCTGCGCTGTTTGCGGCACGCGGTAATAAACGCGTTGTGACCATGGTCGAGTTCGAAAAAGCAAAAGATAAAATCATGATGGGTGCGGAACGCCGCTCTATGGTGATGACAGAAGAGCAGAAAGCCTCGACTGCCTACCATGAAGCCGGTCACGCGATCATCGGTCGTCTGGTGCCGGAGCATGACCCGGTACACAAAGTGACCATTATTCCGCGCGGACGTGCGCTGGGTGTGACTTTCTTCTTACCGGAAGGGGATCAGATCAGTGCCAGCCGTCAGAAACTTGAAAGTCAGATTTCCACCCTGTACGGCGGTCGTCTGGCGGAAGAGATTATCTACGGGCCGGAAAATGTGTCCACAGGCGCATCCAATGACATCAAAGTGGCAACGAACATTGCCCGTAACATGGTGACACAGTGGGGCTTCTCCGAAAAACTGGGGCCGTTACTGTATGCGGATGAAGACGGTGAAGTATTCTTAGGCCGTTCTGTGTCAAAAGCACAGCACATGTCTGATGAAACTGCCCGGACTATCGATGAGGAAATCCGCGGGATTATTGAGCGTAACTACAAACGTGCGCGTCAGATCCTGATGGATAACCTCGATATCCTGCACACCATGAAAGATGCATTAATGAAATATGAAACCATTGATGCACCACAGATTGATGATCTGATGAACCGTGTGCCGGTCCGTGAACCAGCGGGCTGGGAAGGTGACAAGCCGAAAGCGGATACCCGTCCGCCGGAAAGCAGTAACCAGGTTCCGGTTCAGGAAGCACCTGAATCATCAGATGACAACAATGCTGCGCCGTCTGAAGACGACAATAAGCAGTCATAATTCATCATTCAGTGGTATGAAGCAGTAATGTGAAAAACCCGGCGGAAAATCTGCCGGGTTTTTTTATATCTTTATCCCGCCGGAGTCAGGCATTACAATCACCTCACGATTGAAATAATAAACAGTAAGAAGGCCGGATTATGAAACTTACCGCACGCGGTCAGACACTTTCACTGACAACGCCGCAGGTGATGGGGATCCTCAATGTGACCCCGGATTCATTCTCAGACGGCGGTACACATAACACCCCCGCCAAAGCACTGGAACATGCCCGGAAAATGATTGCGGAAGGCGCGACGATCATTGATATCGGCGGTGAATCCACCCGTCCCGGCGCGGCGGAAGTCAGTCCGGAGCAGGAAGCGGAGCGGGTTATCCCGGTTGTGACAGCGATTGCCCGTGAGTCAGATGTCTGGATTTCAGTGGATACCTCAAAAGCGCTGGTGATCCGCGAAGCCGCAAATGCAGGGGCTCATATTCTCAATGATATCCGGTCATTCAGTGAGCCGGGGGCCTTACAGGCGGCGGCACAGAGCGGTCTGCCGGTTTGTGTGATGCATATGCAGGGAGAACCGCGTACCATGCAGCAGGCACCGCACTATCAGAACGTGGTGCGTGAGGTATATACGTACCTTGAAGCACAGGTGGCGCGTTGTTTGGCGGCCGGCATTGAAAAAAATCACATAATTCTCGATCCGGGCTTCGGTTTCGGGAAAACACTGGCGCATAATTATCAGTTATTGGATAAATTAGACCTGTTTCATCAC
The DNA here is from genome assembly GCF_029835375.1 of Morganella sp. GD04133. Taxonomy (NCBI): domain Bacteria; kingdom Pseudomonadati; phylum Pseudomonadota; class Gammaproteobacteria; order Enterobacterales; family Morganellaceae; genus Morganella; species Morganella sp. GD04133. The sequence continues at coordinate 6,301 of NZ_JAODZS010000041.1, forward strand.
CTGGGATTACCGGTTCTCGCCGGTATGTCACGAAAATCTATGATTGGCCAGCTGATGGATATTCCCCCGGATGAACGGGTTGCCGGCAGCGTGGCCTGTGCGGTGATTGCCGCGATGAAAGGTGTGCAGATTATCCGTGTCCATGATGTGAAAGAAACTGTCCAGGCCATGAAAGTGGTGGAAGCAACCCGTTTAGCGAAGGAAACAAACGACAATGAGTGATCGCAAATACTTTGGTACTGATGGCATCCGCGGAAAAGTGGGTGACAGCCCGATTACCCCTGATTTTGTGCTCAAACTGGGCTGGGCGGCCGGAAAAGTGCTGGCACGTCACGGCTCACGTAAAATTATTATCGGTAAAGATACCCGTATTTCCGGCTATATGCTGGAATCCGCCCTGGAAGCCGGGCTTGCCGCCGCCGGGTTATCCGCCTCATTTACCGGCCCGATGCCGACACCGGCGGTCGCGTATCTGACCCGAACTTTCCGTGCCGAAGCGGGTATTGTTATCTCCGCCTCTCACAACCCGTATTATGACAACGGCATCAAATTCTTCTCCATTGACGGCACCAAGCTGCCGGATCACGTGGAAGAAGCGATTGAAGCCGAAATGGAAAAACCACTGACCTGTGTGGAATCCGCCGAACTGGGGCGTGCAAACCGTATTGTGGATGCCGCCGGTCGTTATATTGAATTCTGTAAAGGCACATTCCCGAACGAGCAGAGCCTGAACGGGCTGAAAATGGTGATCGACTGCGCACACGGCGCAACTTATCACATTGCACCGAACGTCCTGAGTGAACTGGGCGCGGAAGTCATTGCAATCGGCTGTGATCCGAACGGTATCAACATTAACGAAAAATGTGGTGCAACGGATGTCCGTCAGTTACAGGAACGTGTTCTCGCTGAAGGCGCACACGTCGGTCTGGCGTTTGACGGTGACGGTGACCGCCTGATCATGGTGGATCACCTGGGTGAGAAAGTGGACGGCGACCAGATCCTGTTTATCATTGCCCGGGAAGCACTGCGTCAGGGACAACTGCGCGGTGGTGCTGTCGGCACACTGATGAGTAACATGGGGCTGGAGCTGGCGCTGAAACAGCTGGGTATTCCGTTTGAGCGCGCGAAAGTCGGCGACCGTTACGTGCTCGAAAAACTCCAGGAAAAAGGCTGGCGTCTGGGCGCGGAAAACTCCGGTCATATCATTCTGCTGGATAAAACCACCACCGGAGACGGTATCGTGGCCGGTCTTCAGGTACTGAGTGCCATGGTACGCAACAACATGAGCCTGCATGACCTGTGCAGCGGTATGAAACTGCTGCCGCAGGTGCTGGTGAACGTCCGTTTTGCCGGTCAGCACGACCCGCTGGCAAGCGAAGAAGTCACCCGTGTGGCACAGGAAGTGGAAAAAGAGCTGAACGGCAAAGGCCGTGTGCTGCTGCGTAAATCCGGTACTGAACCACTGATCCGTGTGATGGTGGAAGGGGAAGATGAAGCGCAGGTCACTGCAATGGCAAACCGCATTGCAGACGCGGTGAAACGCGTGTAATTATTTATGATGTGTATGGCAGAGCCGGAAAAACTGATTGCGGTTTTCCCCCGGCTCTGTCAGAATCCGGCCCTTATTGTTGTTTTTTTCCGCAACCGATGCACCGGGCTTAAAATAGACTTGCGCGCGTGCGTTTGTTTGGTTAGTATTCTGACCCGCTCAGTAAGGTAATCAGGTTTACCGGTGAGTGTGCAGATTGATACCGAATCAGTCGGTATACCGTACGAGGAATAGGTACACGTTTATGTATACAGCTCTCTTAGTCGTTTTTTTACTTGTTGCGATCGCCTTAGTCGGCATGATCTTAATGCAGCAGGGGAAAGGTGCGGACATGGGTGCTTCGTTCGGTGCAGGCGCATCTGCAACACTGTTTGGTTCTTCGGGTTCAGGTAACTTCATGACCCGTACCACAGGCATTTTAGCAACACTGTTTTTTGTACTGAGTTTAATCCTGGGCAACATGACCAGCAATAAAACCGGTACAGGCAGCAAGTTTGATAATCTCGCTCAGCCGGTGCAGACAGAACAGAAAACAGATGTTCCCGCAGCACCAGCAGCTCCTAACAGCGATATTCCGCGCTGATTGTTGCAAGTCTGAAGTAGAAAGTTTTAAACGGGATTGATACACACCATCAGTCAGTCCCGTAAAAAAGAGCAGTTCAGTGCCGAGGTGGTGAAATTGGTATACACGCTACCTTGAGGTGGTAGTGCCTACAAAACGGGCGTACGGGTTCAAGTCCCGTCCTCGGCACCATTTAGTTTCACACTTGCGTTTTGCAGGTGATCAGCGTAGAATTTTTCACGTTTCGAACGCGGGATGGAGCAGCATGGTAGCTCGTCGGGCTCATAACCCGAAGGTCGTCGGTTCAAATCCGGCTCCCGCAACCACTTCTTTATAACAAATCGTTTTTTCCAATGTTGATTGTATCAACAACTCTTACGTTATCCCTGATTTGGAAAAAAGATTAAGAAGTGTGATGTACACAGGGTCCAGTTGCATAAAGCCCCGAAATTTCGGGGTTTTTTGTTATCAGTCAACAGAGATACTGGGCGTTATGCCCTTTTTTTATGTCCCGGGGGTGGTCTTGTCCACATTAGAGCAGAAATTAACAGAGATGGTCACTGCACCTGTCGAAGCACTCGGTTTTGAGCTTGTCGGCGTGGAGTTTATCCGCGGCCGCGTGTCAACACTGCGTATTTTTATTGATAGTGAAGAGGGTATCACTGTTGATGATTGCGCGGACGTGAGCCACCAGGTCAGTGCCGTTCTTGATGTTGAAGATCCTATTACAACCGTTTATAACCTTGAGGTTTCGTCTCCGGGTATGGAGCGTCCGTTATTTACGGCAGAACATTATCAGCGGTTTACCGGTGAGGAAGTCTCACTGACGTTACGAATCGCAATGCAGAACCGTCGCAGATGGCAGGGTATTATCAAAGCCGTTGACGGTGAAATGATCACGGTTACAGTGGATGGCAAAGACGAAGTGTTCGCACTTGGCAACATCCAGAAAGCTAACCTGGTACCCCACTTTTAATATAAAGTTCAAAAGAGGCAACTAGGATGAATAAAGAAATTCTGGCTGTTGTTGAGGCAGTTTCTAACGAAAAATCGCTTCCTCGTGAGAAAATTTTTGAGGCTCTGGAAACTGCGCTGGCAACCGCCACCAAGAAAAAATACGAACAGGAAATTGATGTTCGTGTTGAAATCGACCGTAAATCCGGTGATTTTGATACCTTCCGCCGCTGGATGGTGGTAGAAGAAGTCACTCAGCCGACCCGTGAAATCACACTGGAAGCGGCTGATTATGAAACGCCGGGCATTCAGTTAGGCGAATATATCGAAGATCAGATTGAATCTGTCACCTTCGACCGTATCACCACTCAGACCGCAAAACAGGTTATCGTACAGAAAGTACGTGAAGCCGAGCGTGCGATGGTGGTTGATCAGTTCCGCGAGCAGCAGGGCGAAATCATCACCGGTGTGGTGAAAAAAGTGAACCGCGAAAACATTACCCTCGATCTGGGGAATAATGCGGAAGCGGTCATTATGCGCGAAGATATGCTGCCGCGTGAGAACTTCCGTCCGGGTGACCGTATCCGCGGAGTTCTGTATGATGTTCGTCCGGAAGCCCGTGGTGCACAATTATTTGTGACCCGCTCCCGTCCGGAAATGCTGGTCGAATTATTTAAAATCGAAGTGCCGGAAATCGGCGAAGAGATTATTGAAATTAAAGCGGCTGCCCGTGATCCCGGTTCCCGTGCGAAAATCGCGGTGAAAACCAATGACAAACGCATCGACCCCGTCGGGGCATGTGTGGGAATGCGCGGCGCCCGCGTTCAGGCCGTTTCCGGTGAGTTGGGCGGCGAGCGGATTGATATCGTGTTGTGGGATGACAACCCGGCGCAATTCGTGATTAATGCAATGGCTCCGGCAGATGTTGCATCCATTGTTGTCGATGAAGACAAATGCACAATGGACGTTGCTGTTGAAAGCAGCAACCTTGCACAGGCCATTGGCCGTAACGGCCAGAATGTGCGTCTCGCTGCACAACTGCTGAAAAAACATCGTGGTGATGACAAATGGGAACTGAACGTCATGACTGCGGAGGAACTTAACGCGAAACACCAGGCGGAAGCACACGCTTCCATTGAAACTTTTGTTAAGCATCTCGACATCGATGAAGATTTCGCAACTTTATTAGTGGAAGAAGGTTTCTCCACACTGGAAGAACTGGCGTATGTGCCGGTCAGCGAACTTCTGGAAATCGACGGCCTCGAAGAGGAAACCGTTGAAGTTCTGCGCGAACGTGCAAAAGCCGCTTTAACAACGCTCGAACTGGCACAGAAAGAGAGCCAGTCAGGTACCACACCGGCGGATGATTTGTTAAACCTTGAAGGCATGGACCGCACACTGGCATTCACCCTGGCTTCCCGTGGTATTTGTACCCTTGAAGATCTCGCAGAGCAGGGTATCGATGACCTCACAGATATCGAAGGTCTGAATGATGAGAAAGCAGGTGAACTCATTATGGCAGCGCGTAATATCTGTTGGTTTGGCGACGATGCATCTTAATTTGTAGCGGGAAGGAGCAGCATGACAGAATCGGTAAAATCACTGGCAGACGAAATTCAGACTTCCGTAGAGCGCCTGGTACAGCAGTTTGCTGATGCCGGCATCAAAAAAACGGCGTCTGATAACGTTTCCCAGCAAGAGAAAGAGGCCCTGCTGGCCCATCTGAACCGCGAACAGGGCGGGGCAAGTCAGCCGGGTAAATTAACACTTCAGCGCAAAACTCGCAGTACGCTGAGTGTTCCGGTAACCGGTGGCAAGAGCAAATCGGTTAATATTGAAGTCCGCAAAAAACGCACATATGTAAACCGCGATGCCGCTGAACAGGCAAAAGCCGCGGAAGAGCAGGCACAGCGTGAAGCGGAAGAGCAGGCAAGACGCGAAGCTGAAGAGCAGGCCCGTCGTGAAGCCGAAGAAAAAGCTAAACAAGAGGCGCAAGCCAAACGTGAGGCTGAAGAAAAGGCAAAACGCGAAGCGGCAGCAGCGAAAGTAACTGAACAAGCGGCAGAACCGGCTAAGCGTGAAGCAGCGGAAAAGAATAACGTGAAAGAAAATAAAGCGAAATCAGCCCCGGCGGATAGCCGGGAAAACAGCGAAAAAGTGCGCCGCGAAGCCGAAGCCGCTGAAATCAAACGCAAAGCTGAAGAAGAACAGCAGCGCAAACTTGAAGCTGAAGTAAAACGTGCTGCAGAAGAAGCGCGCCGTCTGGCCGAAGAAAACGGCGAGAAATGGTCTGCTCCTGTCAGCGAAGAAACAGAAAGTGCGGACTATCACACCACCACCTCTGCTCACGCCCGTGAAGCGGAAGATGAAAGTGATGCGAAAGTTGAAGGCGATAACCGCGGCCGCAGCCGCGGCGCGAAAAACGTCCGCCAGAAGAAAAACAACCGTCACTCTGAGAAAGCCGATCGCGAAGAAGCCCGCGCGCAACTGCCGCGCGGTAAGAAACAGCGTAAAGGCAGCTCACTGCAGCAGAGCTTTAACAAGCCGGTTGCAGCGGTTACCCGTGATGTGGTTATCGGTGAAACCATCACTGTTGGTGAGTTAGCTAACAAGATGGCGGTGAAAGGTTCTCAGGTCATTAAAACCATGATGAAGATGGGCGCGATGGCGACTATCAACCAGGTGATTGACCAGGAAACCGCGCAGCTGGTTGCCGAGGAAATGGGTCACAAAGTTATCCTGCGCCGTGAGAACGAGCTGGAAGAAGCGATCCTGAACGACCGTGACATGGGTGAAGCACAGGCTGAACCACGTGCGCCGGTTGTGACCATCATGGGTCACGTTGACCACGGTAAAACCTCATTACTGGACTATATCCGTTCCACCAAAGTCGCCTCCGGCGAAGCGGGCGGTATTACCCAGCACATCGGTGCATACCATGTGACCACCGATAAAGGCGCTATCACATTCCTGGATACCCCGGGACACGCCGCGTTTACCTCCATGCGTGCCCGTGGTGCGCAGGCAACGGATATCGTTGTTCTGGTGGTTGCAGCGGACGATGGCGTGATGCCGCAGACCATCGAAGCTATCCAGCATGCGAAAGCAGCCGGTGTGCCGGTTGTGGTTGCGGTGAACAAAATGGATAAACCGGAAGCCGATCCGGATCGCGTACGTAACGAACTGTCTCAGTACGGCATTCTCTCTGAAGAGTGGGGCGGTGACACTCAGTTCATCAGTGTTTCCGCGAAGAAAGGGACCGGTATCGACGATCTGCTCGACGCTATCCTGCTGCAGGCTGAAGTTCTCGAACTGAAAGCAGTGCGCGCCGGTATGGCGAGCGGTGTGGTTATTGAATCTTACCTCGATAAAGGCCGTGGTCCGGTCGCGACTATCCTGGTACAGAGCGGTACACTGAACAAAGGCGATATCGTCCTGTGCGGCTTTGAATACGGCCGTATCCGTGCGATGCGTAACGAACTGGGTCAGGATATCACCGAAGCGGGTCCGTCCATGCCGGTGGAAATCCTGGGTCTGTCCAACGTACCGTCTGCCGGTGATGAAGCGACTGTTGTCCGTGACGAGAAGAAAGCCCGTGAAGTGGCACTGTATCGTCAGGGTAAATTCCGCGATGTGAAACTGGCACGTCAGCAGAAAGCCAAACTGGAAAACATGTTCGCGAACATGGAAAGCGGTAAGGTTTCTGAACTGAACATCGTTCTGAAAACAGACGTACAGGGTACCTGTGAAGCTATCACCGATTCACTGATGAAACTGTCAACTGACGAAGTCAAAGTGAAAATTATCGGTTCCGGTGTCGGTGGTATTACCGAAACTGACGCCACACTGGCTGCGGCATCAAACGCGATTATCCTCGGCTTTAACGTCCGTGCGGATGCATCAGCACGCCGCCTGATTGAAAGCGAAAGCGTTGATCTGCGTTACTATTCCGTTATCTACAGCCTGATTGATGAAATCAAACAGGCAATGAGCGGGATGCTGGCGCCGGAGTTCAAACAGGAAATCATGGGTCTGGCAGAAGTCCGTGATGTGTTCCGTTCACCGAAATTCGGTGCCATCGCCGGTTGTATGGTGACGGAAGGAACGATCAAACGTAACAACCCAATCCGCGTTCTGCGTGACAACGTGGTTATCTATGAAGGTGAGCTGGAATCCCTGCGCCGCTTCAAAGATGACGTTGCTGAAGTCCGTAACGGGATGGAATGTGGTATCGGTGTCAAGAACTACAATGATGTCCGCCCGGGCGACATGATTGAAGTCTTCCAGGTGATTGAAGTTCAGCGAACTATCTGATCACCTGACGGTATGACATAACATGATATAATTGGGGGGCTTATGGCCCCCCTAATTTTCAGGAGAGAAACTATGGCGAGAGAATTCAGCCGTACTCAGCGCGTTTCACAGGAAATTCAGAAAGAAATTGCGATTATCCTGCAGCGTGAAATTAAAGATCCCCGTGTGGGGATGGCAACGGTATCCGGCGTGGATTTATCCCGCGATATGGCCTATGCCACAGTGTTTGTCACCTTTCTGAACTTTATGGATGAAGACCAGAATTCAGAGCAGGTGAAAACCGGTATCAAAGTCTTAAATGATATTTCCGGCTACATTCGTTCCCTGCTGGGGAAAGAGATGCGCTTGCGCATTATTCCGGAACTTAAATTTGAATATGACAGTTCTCTGGTCGAAGGGATGCGTATGTCCAACCTGGTGTCTGATGTGATCAAACACGACCAGGATATGCGTAAATCTGCGGACGACAAAGAGGGTAATTGATGGCACGCCGTCGTCGTGGCCGTAATATCAACGGCATTGTCCTGCTGGATAAACCGCAGGACATTTCATCCAATGATGCGTTGCAGAAGGTCCGCCGTCTGTTTAATGCCGCCAAGGCCGGTCACACCGGCGCGCTGGATCCGCTGGCGACCGGTATGCTGCCGGTCTGCCTCGGTGAAGCGACCAAATTTTCACAGTTTCTGCTGGATTCCGACAAGCGTTACCGTGTGATTGCCCGCCTGGGGCAGCGCACAGACACCTCAGACTCACAGGGTGAGGTGATCAGTGAGCGCCCGCTGACATTCACGGCGGAACAGCTTGCGGCTGCTCTGGAGTCATTCAGGGGCGATACCTTACAGGTACCGTCCATGTATTCCGCGCTCAAGCATCAGGGACGCCCGCTGTACGAATATGCCCGTAAAGGCATCACCATCGAGCGGGAAGCCCGCCCGATCACAGTGTATGAACTGTTGTTTATCCGCCATGAAGGGGATGAGCTGGAGCTGGAGATTCACTGTTCGAAAGGCACCTATATCCGCACTATTATTGATGATCTCGGTGAGAAACTCGGCTGTGGTGCGCATGTGACCATGCTGCGCCGGTTGCAGGTGGCTACGTATCCGGCAGAACGGATGGTGACACTGGAACAGCTTCAGGACATGCGCCGGGTGGCGGATGAATCAGAAACACCCCTTGAAACCGCACTGGATCCGCTGCTGCTGCCGATGGATACCGCCGTGTCTCATTTCCCGCAGGTCAATCTGACGGATGTGACCGCCGGGTATTTTAAGCTGGGGCAGCCGGTACGGGCTTCACACGATCTGGCACCGGAGACATTAACCCGCGTAACGCAGGGTGATGATGCACAGTTTATCGGCCTTGCGGTGATCAGTGAGGACGGCTTGGTGGCACCGCGCCGCCTTGTCGTGGAATACGCGGAATAAGTGCCGCCATATCTTGCGTTCAGGGCGCGGGCGGCGTAGAATAACGCGGCAATTTCCCTGAGATGCTGAATTAGAGATCGGCACTCAATTTTATTAATCAAAGTATATTTGGAGTTCTATTATGTCTCTAAGCACTGAAGCGAAAGCGAAAATTGTCGCTGATTTCGGTCGTGGCGAAAACGACACCGGTTCAAGCGAAGTTCAGATCGCGCTGCTGACTGCACAGATCAATCACCTGCAAGGTCACTTTTCTGAGCATAAAAAAGATCACCACAGCCGTCGTGGTCTGCTGCGCATGGTAGCTCAGCGTCGTAAGCTCCTGAACTATCTGAAAGGCAAAGATTTAGCAAGCTACACCTCAATTCTTGAGCGTCTGGGCCTGCGTCGCTAATTCAGACAAGTTTCAGTGGAAAGGGGCCGACGGCCCCTTTTCTTCTGAATGCGGCACATTACGCTGTTGCCGCAATAATAACGATTCTTCGGTACAGCTATTCGCGCGGCTAATGAGAGCACTTTCCGGCAACAGGAAAAGGTTGTCATTAGTCGCGAGGATGTATCTGAAGGAACCATTTCACTACTTACCCCTGCCGGGGTGAGAGACCCAGAAGGATATTATTTTGTTAAATCCGACAATCCGTAAATTCCAGTATGGTCAGCACACTGTCACTATCGAAACCGGCATGATGGCCCGTCAGGCGACAGCAGCTGTAATGGTTAACATGGACGACACTGCGGTATTCGTTACCGTTGTCGGCCAGAAAAAAATGAAACCGGGCCAGGACTTCTTCCCGCTGACCGTAAACTATCAGGAGCGTACTTACGCTGCCGGCCGTATTCCGGGGAGCTTCTTCCGCCGTGAAGGCCGTCCGGGCGAAGGCGAAACCCTGATCGCACGTCTGATTGACCGTCCGTTACGTCCGCTGTTCCCGGAAGGTTTCCTGAACGAAGTTCAGATCATCGCAACCGTGGTATCTGTGAACCCGCAGGTTAACCCTGATATCGTGGCAATGATTGGTGCTTCAGCGGCGCTGGCACTGTCCGGTATTCCGTTCAACGGCCCGATTGGTGCGGCACGTGTTGGTTTTATCAATGACCAGTATGTTCTGAACCCGACCACTGACGAATTAGCAGTAAGCAAACTGGATCTGGTTGTTGCCGGTACCAAAGGTGCGGTTCTGATGGTTGAATCAGAAGCACAGCTGCTGACTGAAGAACAAATGCTGGGTGCGGTCGTGTTCGGTCACGAGCAGCAGCAGATTGTTATCGAAAATATCAACGCACTGGCTGCTGAAGCCGGTAAACCGAAGTGGGACTGGCAGCCTGAGCCTGTTAATCAGACTCTGCATGACCGCGTTGCTGAGCTGTCTGAAAAAGCCCTGGGTGATGCTTACCGTATCACTGAGAAGCAGGATCGCTATGCGCAGGTTGATATCATTAAAGATGCTACCATCAGCGCACTGGAAGCCGAATTCGCCGCACGCGGTGAAGAGCTGACCGGCGAACTGAAACATGAAATCAGCGACATCCTGGCTGCGGTTGAGAAATCTGTTGTCCGTACCCGTGTTCTGAACGGCGAGCCGCGTATCGACGGTCGTGAAAAAGACATGGTCCGCGCACTGGATGTCCGCACCGGCGTTCTGCCGCGTACTCACGGTTCTTCTCTGTTCACCCGTGGTGAAACTCAGGCGCTGGTAACCGCAACGCTGGGTACTGCCCGTGATGCACAGACGCTGGATCAGGTGATGGGTGAAATCACTGATACCTTCCTGTTCCACTACAACTTCCCTCCGTACTGCGTGGGTGAAACCGGTATGGTCGGTTCACCGAAACGCCGCGAAATCGGTCACGGTCGTCTGGCGAAACGTGGTGTGCTGGCAGTGATGCCGTCTCAGGAAGAATTCCCGTACACCGTGCGTGTGGTGTCAGAAATCACTGAATCCAACGGTTCTTCTTCTATGGCGTCAGTCTGTGGTGCATCTCTGGCACTGATGGATGCAGGCGTTCCTGTGAAATCAGCGGTTGCCGGTATTGCAATGGGTCTGGTGAAAGAAGGCGACAAGTACGTGGTTCTGTCTGATATCCTGGGTGATGAAGACCACCTCGGCGATATGGACTTTAAAGTGGCGGGCAGCCGTGATGGTATCAGCGCCCTGCAGATGGATATCAAAATCGAAGGTATCACCAGCGAAATCATGCAGGTGGCTCTGAACCAGGCCAAAGGTGCGCGTCTGCACATCCTGGGCGTGATGGAACAGGCTATCAACTCACCACGTGCTGATATTTCTGAGTTTGCACCGCGCATCCACACCATCCGCATCAACCCGGACAAAATTAAAGACGTTATCGGTAAAGGCGGTTCTGTGATCCGTGCCCTGACCGAAGAAACCGGCACCACTATCGAAATCGAAGATGACGGTACCGTGAAGATTGCTGCAACTGACGGTGATAAAGCGAAGATGGCTATCCGCCGTATCGAAGAAATCACAGCAGAAGTGGAAGTCGGTCGTGTCTATAACGGTAAAGTTGTCCGTATCGTTGATTTCGGTGCTTTCGTGGCTATCGGCGGCGGTAAAGAAGGTCTGGTGCATATCTCTCAGATCGCTGACAAACGCGTTGAAAAAGTATCAGATTATCTGGAAATGGGTCAGGAAGTACCGGTCAAGGTACTGGAAATCGACCGTCAGGGTCGTATCCGCCTGAGCATGAAAGAAGCAGTCAGTCAGGATGCTGCACCGGCTTCGGATGCAACCCCTGATGCAAATAACGCTGAATAAAATTTGACGTAAGTCGTGGCGTCCTGTAAAAAGGGCGCCATTCGGCAAAAAAAGCAAAAATGCACTCGGTTATTGTCAGTCAGAGGATTATCCTTTCAGGGATCTGACTTCGGGAGTAGGAAATGAATTTTTTTCTGCGTTGGTGGAGCATTGCAGCTATAATTTTTATCGCAGGATGCAGCAGCGGTAAAAACTGGCACTCCGGGGATTTACTTGCAGTACCCCTGCAGCCATCATTACAGCAGGAAGTGATCCTCGCCCGAATGGAACAAATACTGGCAAGCCGGTCATTAACTGAGGACGAATACGCCCAGCTGCTTTATCAGCGTGGTGTGTTGTATGACAGCCTCGGATTGCGTGCATTGGCACGTAACGATTTTACCGTTGCGTTATCAATGCGTCCGGATATTCCGGAAATATTTAATTACCTGGGCATTTATTTTACGCAGGCAGGCAACTTTGATGCTGCCTATGAAGCGTATGATTCTGTATTAGAGCTTGATCCAACTTATAACTACGCGCGTATGAACCGCGGTATTGCCCTGTATTACGGGGGCCGGTATCCGGTGGCGCGGGATGATTTGCTGGCGTTTTATCAGGATGATCCAAACGATCCGTTCCGCTCGCTGTGGCTTTATCTCGTCGATAAAGAGATAGATCCAAAGAAAGCACTGACCGATTTACGTCAGCGCTATCAGCAGGCGAAAGGCGGACAATGGGGCTGGAATATTGCTGAATTCTATCTCGGCGACATCAGTGAAAAGACACTGCTTGATCGGCTGAAGGAATTCTCAACGGATAACACTTCGCTCGCTGAACATCTCAGTGAAACCTACTTCTATTTAGGTAAATACTACCTGAGTCTGGGGGATACGGACAGCGCTGAAACGCTGTTCAAGCTGACGGTTGCCAACAACGCACACAATTTCGTTGAGCACCGCTACGCATTGTTGGAATTAGCTCTGTTAGGTGATGAAGAACAGGACCTGACGGATTCAGATCCACAATAGCTGACGAACACACTTCAACCCGTTAATTTTTCACCATTACGAAAGTGATGGGGGGATTTTTGTTCGTTTTATAATTTTATTTGAGCCAGTTCACACTTTTAAATGAAAACAACCGACATGCTTTCCGATGGGTTGTGTAGACTGGCCGCCATTTTGTATGAGGCACCTTTACATGACCACTGAGACTGAAATCTCTTTTGCTGACATTGGTTTATCAGCTGATATTTTGACTGCACTGGACGACCTGGGCTACGAAAAGCCGTCCCCGATCCAGCAACAATGTATTCCGCACCTGCTTGCCGGACGTGATGTCCTCGGTATGGCACAGACAGGTAGTGGTAAAACGGCGGCATTCGGCCTGCCGTTACTGAACAATATTGATCCGAACCTGAGAGCACCACAGATCCTGGTGCTGGCACCGACCCGTGAATTAGCGGTTCAGGTTGCGGAAGCCTGTACTGATTTCTCCAAACATATGCGTAACGTGAATGTGGTCGCCCTGTACGGCGGTCAGCGTTATGACGTCCAGTTACGTGCTCTGCGTCAGGGACCACAAGTGGTTGTCGGGACGCCGGGCCGTCTGCTGGATCACTTAAAACGCGGTACCCTGGATTTATCCAACCTGAAAGGTCTGGTACTGGACGAAGCAGATGAAATGCTGCGCATGGGCTTCATCGAAGACGTTGAAACCATCATGAGTCAGATCCCGGCAAATCACCAGACCGCGCTGTTCTCTGCAACCATGCCGGAAGCTATCCGCCGCATTACCCGTCGTTTCATGAAAGATCCGCAGGAAGTGCGCATTCAGAGCAGCGTGACTACCCGTCCGGACATCAGCCAGAGCTACTGGACTGCTTACGGCGCACGTAAGAGTGAAGCACTGGTCCGTTTCCTGGAAGCGGAAGATTTTGATGCGGCGATTATCTTCGTCCGTACCAAAAATGCGACCCTGGAAGTGGCAGAAACGCTGGAGCGTAACGGGTACAACAGCGCAGCACTGAACGGTGACATGAACCAGGCACTGCGTGAGCAGACACTGGAGCGCCTGAAAGACGGTCGTCTGGACATTCTGATTGCAACAGACGTTGCTGCCCGTGGTCTGGACGTTGAGCGTATCAGCCTGGTTGTTAACTACGATATCCCGATGGATGCGGAATCCTACGTTCACCGTATCGGCCGTACCGGTCGTGCGGGTCGTGCCGGCCGTGCTCTGCTGTTCGTTGAAAACCGTGAACGCCGCCTGCTGCGCAACATTGAACGCACCATGAAACTGACCATCCCTGAGGTAGAATTACCGGATGCAGAGATGATCAGCCAGCGCCGCCAGGAAAAATTTGCTGCCACTATCCATGCAGAAATGGAAAGCAGCAACCTGGATCAGTATCGTGCACTGCTGAAAAAACTGGTTCCGGCAGACAGCGATGAGTCTGACGCAGATATCGATATGGAAACTCTGGCTGCTGTTCTGCTGAAAATGGCAGAAGGTGAGCGCAAACTGATCCTGCCACCGGATGCACCACGCCGTCCGCGCCGTGAGTTCAACGATCGTGATGATCGCCGCCGCAATGACCGTAACGACCGTTTCGGCGATCGTCCTGAGCGTGGTGATCGTCCGCGCCGTGAACGCCGTGACGTGGGTGATATGGAACTGTACCGCATTGAAGTGGGCCGTACCGATGGTGTTGAAGTCCGTCACATTGTGGGCGCGATTGCTAACGAAGGGGATATCAACAGCCGTTACATCGGTAACATCAAACTGTTTGATACTCACTCAACTATCGAATTACCGAAAGGTATGCCGACGGATCTGTTACAGCACTTCACCCGTACCCGTGTGATGAACAAGCCGATGAACATGACATTAGTCGGTGATGCGAAGCCGTTCAACCGTGAACGCCGCAGCGGCGGTAATGACCGTGGTGGTAACGGCGGCCGCAGTTTCGGTGGTGGTAACCGCCGCGACGGCGAGCGTTCTGACCGTGGTAACAGCGATCGCCGTCCGCAGGGCGAGCGCCGCAACTTCCGCCGTGAAGACGGAAATTCCGCACCGCGCCGTCGCACCAATAATGACGCATAATTGATTCTCTGAATCATAAAAAGCCCGGCCGGGGATATCCCCGCCGGGCTTTTTTTATGCGCCTGAGAATGGGTATTAAATCAGCCCCAGAGCCTCTTTCAGGGGTTTAAGGTAGCGGCGGCTGACCGGGATGGTTTCATCGTTACTCAGGATCAGTTCCGCCTGACCGTTATCGCCCAGCAGGATTTCCCGCAGGCGGGTCAGATTGACCAGATACTGCCGGTGGCAGCGCAGCAGCGGGGTACGGGTTTCCAGAGTGCGCAGTGTCAGCTCGGTAAATCCTTCCTGGCCGTGTGCGCTCATCACGAACACGCCGCTGATGCGGGAATTGACATACACCACATCCTCAACCGGCATCAGCCAGATACGGTTGTGCCCGCTGCACGGGATATAGCGCAGTTGCTCTGTCTGTTCCGGGATCTCCGCCGGGCGGATCTGCCCCTGGCGCAGCCGGTTCAGGGTTTTGTCCAGGCGCTCTTTTTCCACCGGTTTGAGCAGATAATCAAACGCATCCTCCTCAAATGCCTGTAAGGCGTACTCTTCAAAGGCAGTGAGAAAGACAATCGCAGGCCGGTGGCCGGGATCGAGCATACCGACCATCTCCAGCCCGGTGACCCGGGGCATCTGAATATCCAGAAATACCACGTCCGGCTTCAGGCGGTGAATTTTTCCGATGGCATCAATGGCGTTAGTGCATTCACCCAGGATATGGATGTCAGGATACGCATCGAGCAGTAATCGCAGGTTTTCCCGGGCCAGTGGCTCATCATCAACAATTAAAACATTCATGGTGTCATTATCATTTTTTTAGTTATCAGGCGGTGCTGATGCACCTGCCGGTGAATCGAAGGGTAAGGTCAGAATAATCGTTGTTTTTATTTCCGGCTCGCAGTGAACACTGAGACCGTATTGTTTACCATAGCGGACTTTGATGCGTTTATCGACCAGTCCCATACCCAGCCCGTCACTCATTCCGGTCGGCTGATACAGTCCGGCGTTATCGGTGATCCGGATGACAAGGGTATTGCCTTCTGCCCGTGCGGTTATGGTAATTTTTCCCTGCTCAAATATCTGTGATGTACCATGTTTTATCGCATTTTCCACAATCGGCTGTAACGAAAAGACCGGCAGACTGGCCTGTTTCAGCGCATCCGGAATGGCGATATCTACACTGAGTTGTTCACGGAAGCGGGCTTTTTCAATCTGTAAGTAAGCATTCACATGCTCAATTTCGGCGGCGAGGGTAGCAATCTCCCCCGGCCGTTTCAGGTTTTTGCGGAAAAAGGTGGAGAGATTCTGCACCAGATGCCGTGCCTGTTCCGCATCGCGGCGGATCACCGCCTGTAAGGTATTGAGGGCATTAAACAGGAAATGCGGATTCACCTGGGCATGCAGCAATTTCACCTCGGTTTCCAGTAGTGACTGCTTACTTCGCTCAAACTGCCCGGCCAGGATTTGTGCCGACAACAGGCTGGCAATTCCTTCTCCCAGCGTGCGGTTAATGGAGCTGAACAGGCGGTTCTTCACTTCATACAGTTTGATGGTACCGACCACCTGCTTATTCTCCCCGGTCAGCGGGATAACCAGCGTAGATCCGAGTTTACAGTGCGGATTGATCGAACAACAGTACGGTGTTTCGTTACCGTCGGCATAGACCACCTCATTATGGGCAATCGCCTGGCGGGAATAGCGGGAAGCAATCGGCGTACCCGGCAGATGGTGATCCGCCCCGACACCGATAAAGGCCAGCAGTTTTTCCGTATCCGTGATAGCCACGGCGGCGACATTCAGCTCATCATACAATACTTGTGCCACCTGGCGGCTGTTGGTCTCATTAAATCCCTGGCGCAGCACACCGTCTGTACTGATTGCCAGTTTCAGTGCCTGGGCGGAAAAGGCGCTGGTGTATTTTTCAAAGATAGCGCGTCTGTCCAGCAGGATGCGGATAAACATGGCGGCACCGATGGTATTGGCGATAATCATCGGCGCGGCAATATCTTTCACCAGACTCAGGGCTTCATTAAACGGTCGCGCGAGTAACAGAATAATCGCCATCTGCGCCAGTTCGGCAACAAAGGTCACACCGGCGGCTGTCCACGGATTGAACAGTTTGTTGATTTGTCCGCGCTTCATATAGTAGCGGTGTACCAAGCCGCCGATCAGCCCTTCGACAATCGTGGACACCATACAGCTGAACGCCGTCATCCCGCCGAGAGAATAGCGGTGCAGCCCGCCGGTAAAACCGACCAGCAGCCCGACAGACGGCCCGCCGAGCAGACCGCCGAGTACCGAGCCGATAGCCCGCGTGTTGGCGATAGAATCATTGATATTCAGCCCGAAATAGGTGCCCATGACACAGAAAACGGAGAATATCAGATAGCACATCAGCTTGTGCGGCAGGCGGACAGTCACCTGTAAGACCGGCAGTACCAGCGGCGTTTTACTGAGCACCCAGGCGATAACCAGATACACACACATCTGCTGAAGCAGCAGGAAAATCAGATTGTAGTCATACATTTTTCTGTCGGATCACTTGCCGGGGGACGATTATTTGTAACTATCTGAGATTTTATATTAAAAAGAGTTGTACAACAGGTGCGCGGCGCTAAGATTGATAGTATTGTGCTGTGATCTGGCGCACAAATATCTTAACGGTTTCATCAGAAATCAGTAATACTGAAACCTTCCCCTTCTTCATCGTTTTATCCAGAACAATTTCTTTCGGGATGATTCCATTCCGAATAGTTTCACAAATGATAGTTAAGGCCGAAATCAATAATGAAAAAAAGAACAATCTATCTGATCCTGCTGATGCTGGTCTTAATTGCGATGGCTGCACTTTTTCGTGCCCACAACCAGTATCTTTTATTGCAGGGTGAAGTCGATGCACCGGAGGTCATTGTTTCCTCGAAAGCCAAAGGGCGTGTTGTTGAACGTCTGATTGAGCGCGGTGACGACGTTAAACAAGGACAGGCGCTGATTCGTCTGACCAGCCCTGAACTGGAAGCGCAGGTCGCCTCTCTGGTGGCTGCCCGCGACCAGGCACAGGCACAGTTAACCGAATCTCTGAACGGTACCCGTGAAGAGAGCGTGCGTAACTATGCGGCGCAGCTGGCGAAGTCTCAGGCTGAGCTGGCGAATGCACAACGTGATTTTCAGCGCATGAGCAGCATGGCCGGAAAAGGCTATGTATCAAAAACCGAGCTTGATCAGTCCCGCCGCGCCCGTGATGTGGCGCAGCAGGGCGTACTGGCCGCCAAAGCACAACTCGACCAGGCGAAAAACGGTGACCGCACCGAGCAGCGCCAGCGTTACGAAGCGGCATTGCGTCAGGCAGAACAGAAACTGGCGGAATTAAAAGTCCAGCAGGATGAACTGACCGTGACCGCACCGGTGACCGGTGAAATCGGGCCGATTCCGGCTGAAATCGGTGAACTGTTTAATGCAGGCAGCCCGCTGGTGACGATTATCCGTCTGCCGGAAGCGTATTTTGTCTATAACCTGCGTGAGGACATTCTCGCGGATGTGAAAAAAGGTGACAAAATCACCCTGACGGTACCGGCACTGAAAAATCAGGAAATTGAGGCTGAAGTCCGCTATATCGCACCTATGGGGGATTACGCCACCAAACGCGCCACCCGCGCCACCGGGGATTTTGATCTGAAGACCTTTGAGGTTCGTCTCTATCCGGCACAGCCGGTCGACGGATTAAGACCCGGCATGAGTGCGTTATGGCGCCGGGATAAGTAATGAGATTTCCGGCAATATGGCGCGGTTTCCGCAACGCATTCTCACAGGAAACCCGGATGGCGGTGCGCAGTCCGGTGTTTCACTGGCTGAGCTGGCTGTTTCCGCTGATGTTGTTTGCACTGGTCAGTGCCAACTTCTCGGAAGGCACATTACTGGACTTACCGGTTTCCGCCATTGATTATGACCACAGCCCGCTCTCACGCACCCTGGTGCGTAACCTGAACGCGGCATCACATGCCAGTATCACGCCGCAGGATGATAAAGATGTCGCGCTTGAGCGCATGGGGAGTGCGCAAGATTACGCCATTCTGGTGATCCCGCCGCGTTTTGAAAGTGATGTGCTGTCCGGTAAGCAACCGACAACCCGGATGTTTTTTAATGCCCTGTTTTATGCTTCCGGCAGCTACGCCACTCAGGACTTCAGCGGACTGATTGCCGAACTGAACGGCCAGTACCGGTCTGTTCTCGCTGCTGAAATGGGGAAAAACGTCCCGAAACTGGCACAGGTGACGATGTCCTATGACACCCTGTTTAACGCCAGCGGCAGTTATATTTATTATCAGCAGTTTGCCGCCACGATCCATATGCTTCAGTTATTTGTGGTGACCTGCACCATTTACACCATGTCACGCAGCACCATGTTGCACTCCATTAAACCGCTGTTCAGTGGTGTACTGGGCAAACTGGCACCTTATACGCTGTTTTTCACGGCACTGCTGATGATCGAACTCGCTGTCCTGGTTACCGTGTTTGAGGCGAAAGTGACCGGGAATCCGGTTTATATGCTGATGGTCGGTTTCTTTTATGTGATGGCTGCCCAGAGCATCGGTCTGCTCCTCTACACATTCACCCGTGATTCGATGATGGCTTACAGTATGATCGGGATGCTGGTGAGTATGGCAATGGCCTTTTCCGGGATGACCGTGCCGGAGTTGTCGATGATTCTGCCGGCACGGATTATCGCGAATATCGAGCCGCTGACACATGCGCTGAACGCCATGTTTGATATTTTCCTGCGGGAAGTCTCGTTACAGCATATCCTGTATGTCTGCGCGTTATTGTTGCTCTATCCGGTGGGAGCCACTTTCCTGATCCGTAACCGCCTGCCGAAACGGCTGGCATTGCAGAAAGGAGGCGCGGTATGAAACTCTATTTCCAGACCTTCCTGAAAGTACTGCTCGGTATGCTGGAAAAACCGATGTGGATGCTGCTGATTATCTCGCTGTGTGTCATGAGCCTGGTCTATGTGCATCCGGTCCTGTGGGATTTACCGGTTGCGGTGGTGGATCAGGATAACACGGTGGCCAGCCGTTCTCTGGTGCGGGAGCTGGATGCCACTGCAAAAGTCGAACTGCACAGTTATGACAACCTGGCCACGGCCCGGCAGGATATGATCATGCGTGATCTGTTTGCGATCATCATTGTTCCGCAGGATTTTGAGCGCAATCTCTTACAGGGCAAAAATATCACGGTACCGGTCTTTGGTGACGGCACCAACCGTATCGCCAGCGGGCAGATTCAGCAGGAACTGAGTAAGGCATATCAGCAGATCCTCGCGGATTACAATACCAAAATCCTGACAGCAAACGGTTATACACCGGAGCAGGCATCAATACTGATCGCCCCGATTCAGTCAGAAACGGTCGGTATGTATAACCCCGGTGTCAGTTTTGCCGCCATTGCGCTGCCGGGACTGCTGGTGATGCTGTTGCAGCACACGCTGCTGATAGCCTGTGTCCGTGTCAGTATCGCGGTGCGCAGCACACCGAAAGGGAAACCGCCGCTGGCGGTCTATCTGGGGGCGCTGAGTGCGCTGTTGCCTATCTGGCTGTTTCTCTCGACGGTCTTCTTTGCGCTGTGGCCGTGGGTGCTGGGATACCGTCAGGAAGCGCCGATGTATGAATTATGGCTGCTGACATTCCCGTTCCTGCTGGGGGTTCTGGGGCTGGGAAAACTGGTTACCGAATGCCTGCGCAGTGTGGAGATGATTTACCTGACGCTGGCGTTTGTGACCACACCGGTCTTTTATATGTCAGGCACTATCTGGCCGTTACAGGCCATGCCGGACTGGGTGCGGTTTATTGCTTCCGCGCTGCCGTCCACCTGGGCGACCAAAGCGATTGCCGGTATCAACCAGATGGATTTACCGTTCAGCAGTGTGCAGAACGATATTATTATGATGCTGGTGCTCGGGATTATTTATACGCTGCTCGGCGTCTTTATCGGTATGTTACGTGACGGGGAATTACGGCGTATCACACATTCCCTGCGCCGGATGTTCCGGCGGAAAAACAAAGCCCGTTAAATAAAATCCCGTTCTCACGATTTCCGGGAGAACAGAGGATCAGGGCAGGCAACGTGAGGCATAACAGCCGGTCAAAACGGGCGCGCACATATCGCGCCCGTTCTGTTATTCCGTTCCGGCGCCCGGCGATATTTCCATGCAGGCACCGGACGGCCGTTATTCCACCAGTTCCAGCCCCGCCACTTTACGCCAGTAACCGTTGCAGTTTTGTGCCTGTGCCAGATCCAGCGGCTGTGCGCCGGTTTCATTCTGACGGAAATGGTCAATGACGGCCAGATCATCCGGCGCATCCGGGGAAATGCGCACAATATCCACCAATCCCTGCATGGAACGCAGATCATTACCGAGGTTATAGCAGTAACCGCTCTGGGTCTGGATCCCGTTAAGGACAAAGACCTGCTGATTTTCCTGTGAGAGGACTTTGCGCCCCTGCGGATAGCTGATACAGCAGGTTTCGCAGTCATCTTTGGCGCGGTTTTCCGAACGGGCGGTGAAGCAGCGGGCGGAGTAGGCCAGCGGCAGGTGGCCATAGCTCATCACTTCCACTTCAAATTTGTCGCGGATCCCCAGCTCTTCACATTGCTTCAGCAGGTTCACCAGCCAGTCACGGGATAGCTCCACCGGCATACACCAGCGTGTCATTCCCTGTTTTTGCAGGATTTTCAGCGCCGGGGCGTTATAGCAGTTCAGGCCGTGTCCTGCGACAAACGGCAGCCCGCGCTCGTGCAGCATATTAATCACACCGAAATCATGCGCCTCGATCATAAATTCGCCGTTATCCACCAGTTTGGCGATCTCTTTCAGCTCAGACGGCGCCTGTAACAGCGCCAGCGTGGAGATAACCACCTGTTTGCCGCTTCCGGCAACGGTTTTAGCGAGATTTATCCAGTCATCCGGTTTCATTTCCCTGCGCTTGCTGCACACGGTTTCGCCGAGGTAGATAATATCCGCACTGCTTTGCATTGCCTGCTGATAAAACTGTTCCAGTGTTGCTTTCGGCCAGTAATAGAGGACTGAACCTAATGAAAATTGCATCGTTTTTCTCTCCGTTACTGCCATTTGCGGTGATAGGCACCGAGTGTGGTCTGGCGTCCTTCTGACATACCGCCTAGGGTCTGCATCCACGCGGCATCCGGCGCATAGTTGTCCGGATCGGCTTTGCAGCGGTCGATGGCCTGACGCCATACTTTCGCCACATCAGTCACATAGGCCGGGCTGCGCTGGCGGCCTTCAATTTTCACTGACGCGATATTCGCCGCCATCAGTTCCGGCAGCAGTTCCAGGGTGTTAAGGCTGGTCGGTTCTTCCAGGGCATGGTAAGGCTTGCTGTCCACGCAGTAACGGCCTTTGCAGAGGGTCGGGTAACCGGCATTCTCATCCGCACCGTAGCGGTCAATCAGCACATCATTCAGGCGTGATTCCAGCCCCTGCGCGGTCTCCTGCCAGCGGACAAACCGTGCCGGAGAGCAGGCACCGACGGTATTCGGGGATTCCCCGGTCAGATAGGAGGAGAGGTAGCAGCGGCCTTCCGCCATAATGCACAGGCTGCCGAAAGCAAAGACTTCCAGCGGCACCGGGCTGGTGCGTGCCAGCTGTTTTACCTGATGGATTGAGAGTACACGCGGCAGCACGATACGGTGCACATCAAAGTTGCGCTGATAGAAACGGATCGCTTCGGTATTGGTAGCCGATGCCTGTACAGAGACATGACGTTCAATGTGCGGATAACGCTCCGCGGCATATTCCAGCATGGCGATATCCGCGAGGATCAGGGCATCTGCCCCCAGTTGTGCTGCCATATCCACCGCCCGCTGCCAGCGGCTGAAACCGTCCGGATGGGCAAAGGTGTTAATTGCAATATGCAGGTGACGCCGGTGGCGGTGAACATAATCCACCGCCTCGGTCAGTTTCTTTTCAGTAAAATTCAGACCGGCGAAGTGACGGGCATTAGTATCATCTTTCAGGCCGATATAAACCGCATCCGCGCCGTTATCAATAGCGGCTTTCAGTGCGGGTAAATTACCGGCAGGACACAATAGTTCCATGGTGAGACTCTCAGACTGAATAATAAAAATGATCGGAAATTGTAAATGGCAGGCTAAAAAAGGTATTGACCTGAGGCAGGTTAGTGAACATTTACCGCAAAAAATCACCCGGTTTGCGGATATAAAAGCGGGATGTTCTCTGCGGCAGGAAGAAAATCGGGTATATAATAGAAACAATGACACGAAAAATTGACCGGAATCCTGAGTTATTTCCGCAGATTCTGGCACAATGACGCAGTAATTCAGATTAAGGAGTCAGTACGGTGTTTGCCAAAATTCGTTCCTCGCTCGTACACAACGGGCCGGCGTTATTGCGGTTTCCGCTGAAATTAACGCCGTTTACCCTGCAAAAACAGGTTCTTCAGCAGGTTCTGGCGCGTCAGTTTGAAGAGGCGCTGACAGAAGGTGATCTCGATTTTCTGGAAAATAAATGGCTGAAAGTGGAAGTCCGCGACCTGGCGCTTCACTGGTATATCAGTAACCGTGACGGTCGTCTGGTGGTCAGTGCGGATGAACAGGAAGACGTCAGTTTCAGCGGTAATGCCAATGATCTGGTGCTGATCGCTGCCCGCAAGGAGGACCCGGATACTCTGTTCTTTCAGCGCCGTCTGCGCATTGAGGGAGACACCGAGCTGGGTCTGTATGTCAAAAACCTGATGGACTCGATTGACCTCGATGGTATGCCGCCGCTGCTGCGCAGTGCATTAATGCAGCTGGCTGACTTTATTCAGGCCGGTCTGGCGGAAGACGGGGCTAAATCACCGGCAGTGGTGACCTCATGCTGATCCGTACAGAAATTCCGGTTGATGCCGCCGGTATCGATGCACTGTTGCGCAGCGCATTCGGACGTGATAATGAAGCCGACCTCCTGCATTCGCTGCGGGAAGACGGGCTGCTGACTTTAGGTGTGGTTGCCACTGATGATGAGGGGCTGGTGGTCGGTTATGTCGGTTTCACCCCCGTGGATGTGGAAGGCGAGGATTGCCAGTGGGTCGGCCTGGCACCGCTGGCAGTGGCTGAGGCTTACCGTGGTCAGGGCATTGCGAAGCAGATGGTTTATGAGGGGCTGGACAGCCTCAATGAGTTCGGTTACGGCGCGGTTGTGGTGCTGGGCGATCCCGCGATCTACGGTAAGTGGGGGTTTAAACCGGCAGCAGAGTTTGATCTGCACTGCAAATGGCCGGATACCGCACCGTATTTCCTGATCTATCCGCTGGAAAATGATGCTGCAGATCGTTATCACGGGCTGGTGAATTTCTCACATCATTTTGACAGCTGTGAATAATCGCCGCCATTAAGGTATGCCGTCAAATCGGAGGGCTGGTCACTGACCAGCCTTTCTTTTTTCTTCTTTGTCAGCTGCTTGACCCGGTACTCTTCTTTTGACGCGATTGAGCGATCCGCCAGAGTCGCCTGATACACGACATGCAGCCCGCTCTTCCCCCGCAGGTATTTTGCTCCCTTTCCGGACTGATGTGTCGCCACACGTTGTGCGACATCACGGGTGATCCCTGTGTAAAGACATCCGGATTCTGTCCTGATTATGTAAAGAAACCACGTGTTTATGTCTGTGTTGTTGTTCATTTTTGTGTAATCGTGCGTTTTATTATTTATATGAAAGGTGAATATTTTGGTGATTTTCGTTGCGGAATAGTCACGCAAGTAACTAATTAATCAGTGGTATTCACCATGGTAATTCTTTTCCCGGATTTATTAAAACCCACATCATCAATTTTATTGAATAACTACAGCAGAAATAGCTAATTTTCTTTTTCGCCGGAGGAGCATAATATGACTCACATCACAGAGAGAGACAAAAACGTCTCATGATATTACATTTATTCTAAGGAATCATATTATGAAAATCTCAACAGTAATCCCTGCAATTTTAGCTTTAAGTGCCGTTTCATTTGGTTCAATGGCTGCTACCGAAGTACAACATAGCACACAAGCACCTGTCGGTGTTGTCTCTGTCAGCGATGTTGATACCCTGGCTGACGTGACTGCTGCTTTATCCAAAAAAGCTGATGAAGCTGGCGCAAGTTCTTTCCGTATCATCTCCGCAGGTGGTGAAAACCTGATGGGTGGTACTGCAGAGCTCTATAAATAATTCCTGAGATTTGCCATACAATACAGCCCGTCTGACGGGACTGTCTGAACCAGCACCGGATGATATACTCTATCAGCCGGTGTGGTTTTATTGGGGGTACTGTATGGAATTACCGCACGATTCAATCCTGTCTTATCTGAAGAAAAATCAAGTCTTTACGCTGTGTGCCACTGCCGGTGATGATCTGTGGTGCGCCTCCTGCTTTTATATCGCAGATCCGGAAACGATGATGCTTTATTTCCTGACTGAACCGCATACACGGCACGGTACCCTGATGCAGCAGAATCCGCTGGTGGCGGGAACCATTTCCGCACAGACGGTGACTGTGGCAAAAATCCGCGGTATCCAGTTCAGAGGAGAGGTTGTGATATTGTCAGCAGAAGACGAAAAACAGGCAAGAGCCCGTTACTGCCGCCGTTTTCCGGTGGCTGTTGCCGCAAAAACCCCGCTGTGGGGGCTGCGGCTGAATGAAATCAAGATGGTGAATAATACGCTGGGGTTCGGCAAGAAACTGCACTGGTCGCGGTTCAGCGCGGGTGTCAGCGCAGATAGTGAATAACCTGGTTACTGCTGCCGCGCCAGATCAGCATCGGGTCATGCAGATCCTGCACAAATTTCCCGTCGACTAACACATTGATATGCTCAATGACTTCCCGCTGGGCATCATTCAGTTCATCCAGTTTATACCCTGTCCACATCCAGATATCTTTTTCCGGCGGGCACTCGCGGCGGATGCGCTGCACCAGTGCCAGGATCACCGGCACATTGTGCGGATGCAGCGGATCACCGCCGGACAGTGTGATCCCCTGACGTTTTACGCGGGTATCACAGAGGTCGGCGATAATTGTGTCTTCCAGTTCACGGGTGTACGGAACACCGGAATCCGTGCGCCAGGTGCTCTGGTTATAGCAGCCGCGGCACTGATGCACACAGCCGGAAACAAACAGGGTGCAGCGTGTACCCGGCCCGTTGACGACGTCAACGGGGTAATACTGATGATAATTCACAACTCAGCCTAATTGTCCGTTATTCAGGTGTTTAACGCGCCGTTTCACTTCTTCCTGTTTCCCTGCGTTAAACGGACGGGCATCCGGGCTGCCGAGGTAACCGCACACACGGCGGATCACAGAAACGCGGGCGGCATCATGATTGCCGCATTTCGGGCAGACAAAGCCTTTGCTGGTGCAGTTAAACTCACCGGCAAATCCGCATTCATAACACTCATCAATCGGCGTGTTGGTGCCGTAGTACGGAACACGGTCGTAGCTGTAATCCCAGACATCTTCCAGTGCTTTCAGGTTGTGCTGAAGATTCGGGTATTCGCCGTAACAGATGAAACCGCCGTTCGCCAGCGGCGGGTACGGTGCTTCAAAGTCCAGTTTGTCGTACGGATTGACCTTTTTCTCCACATCGAGATGGAAGCTGTTGGTGTAGTAACCTTTGTCTGTCACCCCCGGGATAATCCCGAACTCAGCGGTATCCAGGCGGCAGAAGCGATCGCACAGGTTTTCACTCGGTGTGCTGTAGAGGCTGAAACCGTAGCCGGTTTCGGCTTTCCATTCGTCCGTTGCACGGCGCAGGCGTTCCACGATGGCGATACCCAGGGCGCGGCGCTGTTCGTCGTCATACATGTGCGTTTCAGTGCCGGTCAGAGCATTGATGGTTTCATGGATGCCGATGTAACCCAGTGAAATTGAGGCGCGGCCGTTTTTAAAGATTTCGGTGACGGAATCATCCGCTTTCAGACGCACGCCGCAGGCACCTTCCATATACAGGATTGGCGCAACACGGGCTTTGACATTTTCCAGCCGGGCGATACGGGTCATCAGGGCTTTTTTAGCAAGCGCGAGACGCTCATCCAGCAGTGACCAGAAATCCGCTTCACTGCCCTGTGATTCAATGGCAATACGCGGCAGGTTCAGACTGATAACCCCGAGGTTGTTGCGCCCGTCGTGGATCATTTCACCGTTCTCTTCATAGACACCGAGGAAGCTGCGGCAGCCCATCGGGGTTTTAAAGGAACCGGTCACTTTCACCACCTGGTCGTAGTTCAGGATATCCGGGTACATCCGTTTGCTGGCGCACTCTAATGCGAGCTGTTTGATGTCGTAGTTCGGATCGCCGTACTGGTGGTTCAGGCCTTTTTTAATAGCGAAAACCAATTTCGGGAATACCGCTGTTTTGTGATTTTTACCCAGACCGGCGATACGGTTACGTAAAATCGCCTGCTGGATCATGCGGGATTCTTTTGATGTGCCCAGCCCGAAGCCGAAGGTGACAAACGGGGTCTGTCCGTTGGCGGTGTGCAGTGTGTTGACTTCGTATTCCAGTGACTGGAAAGCGTCATAGCACTCTTTCTCTGTGCGGGCGTTGGCATAGCCTTCCGCATCCGGGATCTGCCACTCTTTTGCGGTTTTCAGATGTTTGTTATAGCTGGCGGTGACAAATGGCGCGAGAATTTCGTCGATACGGTTAATGGTGGTGCCGCCGTAAATATGGCTGGCTACCTGGGCAATAATTTGTGCTGTTACCGCCGTTGCGGTAGAGATGGACTTAGGCTGTTCTATCTCGGCGTTACCCATTTTAAAGCCATGAGTCAGCATGCCTTTTAAATCGATCAGCATGCAGTTAAACATCGGGAAGAACGGGGCGTAGTCCAGATCGTGATAGTGAATTTCGCCGCGTTCGTGCGAAATAACAACATCACGCGGTAAAATGTGCTGTTTTGCGTAGTGTTTGGCAACGATACCTGCCAGCAGGTCACGCTGTGTCGGGATCACCTTGCTGTCTTTATTCGCATTCTCGTTGAGAATGGACATATCACTCTGTTCAACCAGTCCGCGGATCTCGTTATTCAGGCGGCCGCGCAGTTCACGCGCCACGTCACGGTCATGACGGTATTCGATGTAAGTTCTGGCTAACGCTTTGTAATCACCGGACATTAGCTGGTTTTCAACGGCGTCCTGGATCTCACCGATATCCACCTTTTTCCGGTCACCCAGCAGGGCGGCTACCCGTGCGGCAACCTGAGAGCAGTAGTCATCATCATTAACGCGTGCGGCCCTGGCGGCTCTTTTAATGGCATCCCGGATGCGTGATTCATCAAAATTTACCTGACATCCATCACGCTTAATCACGATAGTGTGCACTTTGCTTCTCTCCGGCAGTTTGGTTATCCACAGGGCAAAACCTGTCATCATGCGGGTTGATGGTGTTGTGGATAACACTGTGAATAAATACTATATCTAGTGGGCTTTGTATTATATAGCACTAGATATAGATTTCCTCCGGAATAAGGCGATAGAAATTGATGTAAGTCAAAGAATTCTGGCGACATCAGGCAAACCGCACACTCCGGTTAAGTGTAAAAATGTGCGGTTTGATTGCTGAAAATTATAGTAAAAGTTATTTCTGTCACTTATCAGTGCTGTTTTTATCCTCTTTGAAGACGAAAACATAACCGATGCAGGCGGTGAGCAGTACGCAAATCCCCGCAGCGATAGCCAGCAGGAACCCAGCATCAATGCCGTAAGTATCAATGATCATACCGACACCGGCAGAGCCGAGGGCCACACCGACCGCCAGCCCAGTAATAAGCCAGGTAAAGCCTTCTGTCAGCATATTAGGCGGTGCTTCACGCTCGACAAAACCGATAGCGAGGATCATGGTCGGTGAGAAGAAGAAACCGGCGACAAACATGGTCAGCCCCAGACCGGTCAGGTTTGTGACCAGCAGCAGCGGCAGGGTGGTCAGCAGTGTGGCTGCGGCAGTGAAGACAAACTGCTTTGTGTAGCTGAACGGCAGCCGGATAGCACCGAAGATAAACCCGGCGATACAGGAACCGGCGGCATACACCGACAGAACGTAGCTGGCACCCTCCGGATACCCCTGTGCATTGGCGAAAGCAACAGCCAGTACATCCACCGTCCCGACAATCACCCCGAGCGCAAGCAGCACCACCATCAGCAACTGAATCGCAGGCAGACGCAACACGGTGCCTTTTGCCAGCCCGTCACGTTTGTGTACCGGCGGTTCAGTCCGTTTCTGACAGACCACCAGCGCGGTACCGATGATCAGAAAAATAATTGCCGCCAGCGGACCGGCCTGCGGGAACAGTGCGATACAGAGCGTGACTGACAGCGGCGGCCCGATAATAAAGCAGATTTCATCCAGCACTGACTCAAAGGAGTAGGCAGTCTGTAAACGCGGGTCACCTTTATAGATATGTGTCCAGCGGGCGCGGATCATGGCAGGCATGCTCGGGATCGCCCCGACAAACACCGCTGACAGCCAGATTGCCCAGTCAGGGGCATCATAAACCGTACATAACAGCAGGGCAGCAGTCGCGGGAACACTGATCACCAGCGTTTTCGGCAGGATACGGCTCTGTCCGTAGCGATCCACCAGCCGCGCGATCAGCGGGGCGCAGAAGGCCGCCGAAAAGGTATAAACAGCCGCAGTTACCCCGGCCATAAAGAAAGAATCACGCAATTGGGCAATCATGGTAATGATCCCAATCCCCATCATGGAGACGGTCATCCGCGCGATAAATCCCGCACCTGAAAAAGCCCTGGTGCCGGGATGCTGAAAGATGACGCGATAAGAGCTGAACATAACAACCTCACAGATATCCGGTATATTACAGACGGATATAATTTTTAACTGCCGGAGATAGCCGGCTGTAATGCAATTAACATACATTGCGTATGTGAATCTATTGACATACGCAATGTATGTCAATAAAAAAGTGCTATAATCCCCCGGCTGAAAGGGGTAACCGCAGGAGTAATGAAATGAGCCACAAACCACGTGCAGAGATGATAGAAGAAACGCGGACCAAGCTTATCCGTGCTGCACGCCAGCAGTTTGGTGAAGCAGGGTACGCCGCAACGGTGATGGATGACCTGACGGCTCAGGCGGGTCTCACCCGGGGGGCGCTGTATCACCATTTTGGTGATAAAAAAGGATTATTTCTGGCGGTACTGCAGGATCTGGATCGCGAACTCGATGCGCGCCTGGATACCGCAGAAAAAGAGGAGGCTGATGAGTGGTCCGCTTTCAAATTCCGTTGCCAGGGTTATCTGGCAATGAGTCTGGAGCCGGAAGTTCAGCGGATTATGTTCCGCGATGCTGCCTCGGTACTGGATTTTTCTATTCTCAAGTCCCACGAACTGGCCTGTGTGCAGGGGATCACCCGGCGTCTGACACACCTGATGGAAACCGGACGGATAAAACAGGTGGCACCGGATGTGCTGGCACTATTTATTAATGGCGGGCTGTATGAATGTGCCATGTGGATTGTACACAGTGATGACCCGCAGGCCACTTATGAAAAGGTCAGAGTCTCTTTTGACCAGCTGCTGGAAAATTTACGGGTATAGGATGCGGTAGTACATTGCTGCTATTTAATCGTCATATCCCTCTTTATTTTTTAACGTCCGTTATTCATGATGTTATTTATTCATCCGTCATCGTTATAAAAAAAAGCCCATGAAGCATGGGCAAACAGAGGTAAAATAATTCAGCACTGCCGGGTGTAATAACGTAATGATGCCATTGCCTGTCTCAGTATCTGCACATTAAAATGTTTCCCAGTT